>NZ_JTLF01000030.1:0-38234 GCF_000798855.1 Enterobacter sp. ZOR0014
GAACATAATTCCAGACAGTCTTCCATATTTCCTCCATTTTTCCGCTGTGTTGCCTGACTAAACTAGTATCATTCCCCGAAGTATTCAGGATGAGAACGTATAACGATGAAAGGCCGTAATAAATCCCGCTGGGCGATCGCCGCTGGCATCATTGTGGTGGCACTTGCCGCCGCCTGGTACTGGCACAGCCAATCCGCAAACTCTGGCGCCCCCGCCGGTGCCAACAGCGCATCACAGCGCCCGGCAGGTGGCGGCCGTCACGGTATGCGAGGCGGTGCGCTGGCGCCGGTTCAGGCAGCTACGGCGGTGAGTAAAGCCGTTCCGCGTTATCTGACGGGGCTCGGAACCATTACCGCCGCTAACACCGCCACGGTGCGTAGCCGCGTCGATGGTCAGCTCATTGCGATCCACTTCCAGGAAGGTCAGCAGGTTAAGGCCGGTGACTTACTGGCGGAGATCGACCCAAGCCAGTTTAAAGTGGCCCTCGCCCAGGCGCAGGGACAGCTCGCGAAAGACAAAGCCACCCTTGCCAACGCCCGGCGTGATTTAGCGCGCTATCAGCAGCTGGTAAAAACCAATCTGGTCTCCCGCCAGGAGCTGGACACACAGCAGTCGCTGGTCAGCGAAACGCAGGGCACCATCAAAGCCGACGAAGCCGCCGTGGCCAGCGCCCAGTTACAGCTCGACTGGAGCCGCATCACCGCACCGATTGACGGGCGGGTTGGTCTGAAGCAGGTCGATATCGGCAACCAAATCTCCAGCGGAGATACCACGGGCATCGTGGTGATCACCCAGACTCACCCGATTGATTTAGTCTTTACCCTGCCGGAAAGCGACATTGCGACGGTCATTCAGGCGCAAAAAGCCGGGAAAGGCCTGGTGGTGGAAGCCTGGGACCGCACCAATAAACAGAAGCTCAGCGAAGGTAGCCTGCTCAGCCTGGATAACCAGATCGACACCACGACCGGTACCATTAAGCTGAAGGCCCGCTTTAACAACCAGGACGATGCCCTCTTCCCGAACCAGTTCGTCAACGCGCGAATGCTGGTCGCGACCGAAGAGAACGCGGTGGTGATCCCCACCGCCGCGCTGCAGATGGGTAACGAAGGCAACTTTGTCTGGGTACTGAACAGTGAAAACAAAGTCAGTAAGCATCTGGTGAAAACCGGGATTCAGGACAGTCAGACGGTGGTAATCAGCGCCGGGCTTTCCGCTGGAGACCGCGTGGTCACCGACGGTATCGACCGTCTGACCGAAGGGGCGAAAGTGGAAGTGGTTGAACCTGCGAAACAGGGAGCGGCCTCCTGATGCAGGTTATGCCTCCCGTCGCTACAGGTGGGCCGTCACGCCTGTTTATCCTCCGTCCTGTCGCCACCACGCTGCTGATGGTGGCGATCCTGCTGGCCGGGATTATCGGCTACCGCTTCCTGCCCGTCTCGGCGCTGCCGGAAGTGGATTACCCCACCATTCAGGTGGTGACGCTTTATCCCGGCGCCAGCCCGGACGTGGTGACGTCCGCCATCACCGCCCCGCTGGAGCGCCAGTTTGGGCAGATGTCGGGCCTGAAGCAGATGTCCTCCCAAAGCTCCGGCGGAGCCTCTGTCGTGACGCTACAGTTCCAGCTGACGCTGTCGCTGGATGTCGCCGAGCAGGAAGTTCAGGCCGCCATCAATGCGGCCACCAACCTGCTGCCGTCGGACCTGCCTAACCCGCCGGTCTACAGCAAAGTAAACCCAGCGGATCCGCCGATCATGACGCTTGCCGTCACCTCCTCCGCCATGCCAATGACGCAGGTGGAAGACATGGTCGAGACCCGCGTGGCGCAAAAGATTTCTCAGGTCTCCGGCGTCGGTCTCGTCACGCTGGCGGGCGGGCAGCGCCCGGCGGTGCGCGTTAAGCTTAATGCGCAGGCGATTGCCGCACTGGGGCTGACCAGTGAAACCATCCGCACCGCCATCAGCAGCGCCAACGTTAATTCGGCAAAAGGCTCGCTGGACGGCCCAACCCGCGCCGTCACGCTCTCTGCCAACGATCAGATGCAGTCCGCGGATGAATACCGTCAGCTGATTATTGCTTACCAGAACGGCGCCCCGGTGCGTCTGGGCGATGTGGCGACGGTGGAGCAAGGGGCGGAGAATAGCTGGCTTGGCGCATGGGCGAACAAGCAGCAGGCGATCGTAATGAACGTCCAGCGCCAGCCGGGCGCCAACATCATCGAAACCGCCGACAGCATTCGCACCATGCTGCCGCAGCTGATCGAAAGCCTGCCGAAGTCGGTCAGCGTGAAGGTGCTTTCCGACCGCACCACAAACATTCGCGCGTCGGTCACCGACACTCAGTTCGAACTGATGCTGGCGATTGCCCTGGTCGTGATGATTATCTACCTGTTCCTGCGCAACGTCCCGGCAACCATTATTCCCGCCGTCGCCGTGCCGCTCTCGCTGGTTGGCACGTTTGCGGTGATGGTGTTCCTCGATTTTTCAATCAACAACCTGACGCTAATGGCGCTCACCATCGCCACCGGTTTCGTGGTGGACGACGCCATCGTGGTTATCGAGAACATCTCGCGCTATATCGAGAAAGGCGAAAAACCGCTGGCGGCGGCGCTGAAAGGGGCGGGTGAGATCGGCTTTACCATTATCTCGCTGACCTTCTCGCTGATTGCCGTGCTGATCCCGCTGCTGTTTATGGGCGATATCGTCGGGCGACTGTTCCGCGAATTTGCCGTCACGCTGGCGGTGGCCATTTTGATCTCCGCCGTGGTGTCATTGACCCTGACGCCGATGATGTGCGCCCGCATGCTGAGCCACGCGTCCCTGCGCAAGCAAAACCGCTTCTCGCTCGCCTCCGAGCGGATGTTCGAACGGATCATTGCGGCGTATGGTCGCGTGCTGGCCAAAGTGCTGAACCATCCATGGGCCACGCTCGGCGTGGCGCTTGGCACGCTGGCGCTCAGCGTGATGCTGTGGATTTTTATCCCGAAAGGCTTCTTCCCGATTCAGGACAACGGCATTATTCAGGGAACCCTGCAGGCGCCGCAGTCGGTCTCCTTCGCCAATATGGCGCAGCGTCAGCAGCAGGTGTCTGAGATCGTCATGAAAGACCCGGCGGTAGAGAGCCTGACGTCCTACGTGGGCGTCGACGGCACCAACCCGTCGCTGAACAGCGCCCGTCTGCAGATCAACCTCAAGCCGCTGGATGAGCGTGACGATCGCGTCAACGCCGTTATTGCACGGCTGCAAAGCGCCGTGGCCCGCGTGCCGGGCGTGGAGCTTTATCTGCAACCAATACAGGATTTGACCATTGATACCCAGGTCAGCCGCACGCAGTACCAGTTTACGCTGCAGGCCACCACGCTGGATGCCCTCAGCACCTGGGTGCCGCAGCTGGTCGATAAGCTAAAAACCCTGCCGCAACTTAACGATGTAAGCAGCGACTGGCAGGACAAAGGGCTGGCCGCGTATGTGAACGTCAACCGCGACACGGCAAGCCGTCTCGGCATTACCATGGCGGACGTGGATAACGCCCTGTATAACGCGTTTGGGCAGCGACTGATCTCCACCATCTACACCCAGGCGAATCAATACCGCGTGGTACTGGAGCACAACACGGAAAATACACCCGGTCTGGCCGGGCTGGATTCGGTGCGCCTGACCAGCAAAGACGGTGGGATTGTGCCGTTAAGCGCTATCGCCACGGTGGAAGAGCGCTATACCCCGCTGTCGATTAACCACCTGGATCAGTTCCCGTCCACCACGATTTCCTTCAACGTGTCGGACAATTATTCGCTCGGCGAAGCGGTGGAGGCGATCCAGGCGGCTGAAAAAGCGCTCAGCTTCCCGTCCGATATTCAGACCCAGTTCCAGGGCAGCACGCTGGCGTTCCAGGCCGCACTGGGCAACACCATCTGGCTGATTGTCGCCGCCGTCGTGGCAATGTACATCGTGCTCGGCGTGCTGTACGAAAGCTTTATCCACCCGATCACCATCCTCTCTACCCTGCCGACGGCAGGCGTGGGGGCGCTGCTGGCATTAATGCTGGCGGGCAGCGAGCTGGATGTGATTGCCATTATCGGCATCATCCTGTTAATTGGGATCGTGAAGAAAAACGCCATCATGATGATCGACTTTGCGCTGGCCGCCGAACGTGAGCAGGGCATGTCGCCGCGTGAGGCTATCTTCCAGGCTTGTCTGCTGCGTTTTCGTCCGATCCTGATGACCACGCTGGCGGCCCTGCTTGGCGCACTGCCGCTGATGCTCAGCACAGGTGTCGGCGCGGAGCTGCGCCGCCCGCTGGGAATAGGCATGGTCGGCGGTCTGCTGGTGAGCCAGGTATTGACCCTGTTCACCACACCGGTGATTTATCTGCTGTTTGACCGTCTGGCGCTGTGGACGAAAAGCCGCTTCCCGAAACGTGAAGAGGAGGCGTAAGTGAAGTTTTTCGCCCTCTTCATTTATCGCCCGGTGGCGACAATATTAATCTCGCTCGCCATCACCCTCTGCGGCGTGCTCGGTTTCCGGCTACTGCCGGTGGCCCCCCTGCCGCAGGTGGATTTCCCGGTGATCATGGTCAGCGCCTCGCTGCCGGGCGCCTCACCGGAAACCATGGCGTCATCCGTCGCCACGCCGCTGGAGCGCTCGCTCGGGCGGATTGCCGGGGTCAACGAGATGACCTCCAGCAGTTCGCTCGGCAGTACGCGCATCATTCTGGAGTTCAGCTTCGACCGGGATATTAACGGCGCAGCGCGCGACGTGCAGGCCGCCATCAACGCCGCGCAAAGCCTGCTGCCGAGCGGGATGCCGAGCCGCCCGACCTACCGCAAGGCCAACCCGTCCGATGCGCCGATCATGATCCTGACGCTGACCTCCGATACCTATTCTCAGGGGCAGCTTTACGACTTTGCGTCCACCCAGCTGGCGCAGACGATCTCGCAGATTAACGGCGTCGGTGACGTGAGCGTCGGCGGGAGCTCCCTGCCCGCCGTGCGCGTGGGATTAAACCCGCAGGCGCTGTTCAATCAGGGCGTGTCGCTGGACGATGTGCGATCCGCCATCAGCAACGCCAACGTGCGCAAACCGCAAGGGGCGGTTGAGGACAGCAGCCACCGCTGGCAGATCCACACCAACGACGAGCTGAAAACTGCAGCTGAATATCAGCCGTTGATCATTCACTATAACAACGGCGCGGCGGTGCGCTTAAGCGACGTCGCCAGCGTCACCGACTCGGTGCAGGACGTGCGCAATGCCGGGATGACCAACGCCAAACCGGCTATCCTGCTGATGATTCGCAAGCTGCCGGAAGCGAACATTATTGAGACTGTGAACAGCATTCGCGCCCGCCTCCCGGAGCTCCAGGAAACCATCCCGGCCGCGATCGATCTGCAAATTGCCCAGGATCGTTCCCCGACCATTCGCGCCTCGCTTGAGGAGGTGGAGCAGACGCTGGTGATCTCCGTCGCGCTGGTGATCCTGGTGGTATTCCTGTTCCTGCGCTCCGGTCGGGCGACGCTGATCCCGGCGGTGGCCGTGCCGGTGTCGCTTATTGGCACCTTTGCCGCCATGTACCTGTGCGGGTTTAGCCTCAATAACCTGTCGCTGATGGCCCTGACCATTGCGACGGGTTTTGTGGTGGATGACGCTATCGTGGTGCTGGAGAACATTTCCCGCCATCTGGAAGCGGGCGTGAAGCCACTTCAGGCCGCGCTGCAGGGGACGCGCGAGGTGGGCTTTACGGTGCTCTCCATGAGCCTGTCCCTGGTGGCGGTGTTCCTGCCGCTGCTGCTGATGGGCGGCCTGCCGGGTCGGCTGTTGCGGGAGTTTGCCGTCACGCTTTCGGTCGCCATCGGCATCTCGCTGCTGATTTCGCTGACGCTCACGCCGATGATGTGCGGGTGGATGCTCAAGCGCAGCAAGCCGCACTCCCAGCCGCGTCGCAAAGGCTTTGGCCGTTTCCTGATGGCGATGCAGGAAGGCTATGGCAAATCGCTGAAGTGGGTGCTCAACCATACCCGACTTGTCGGCCTGGTGCTCATCGGCACCATTGTGCTCAACGTCTGGATGTATATCACCATCCCGAAAACCTTCTTCCCGGAGCAAGATACCGGCGTGCTGATGGGCGGCATTCAGGCGGACCAGAGCATTTCGTTCCAGGCGATGCGCGGCAAGCTGCAGGACTTTATGAAGATCATTCGTGAAGACAACGCCGTGGATAACGTCACCGGCTTTACCGGCGGATCGCGCGTCAACAGCGGGATGATGTTTATCACCCTCAAACCGCGAAGCGAGCGCAATGAAACCGCCCAGCAGGTGATCGACCGCCTGCGGGTCAAGCTCGCCAAAGAGCCGGGGGCCAACCTGTTTTTGATGGCCGTTCAGGATATCCGCGTCGGCGGGCGTCAGGCTAACGCCAGCTATCAGTACACGCTGCTCTCGGATGATTTGGCCGCCCTGCGCGAGTGGGAGCCGAAGATCCGCAAGGCGCTGGCCGCCCTGCCCCAGCTGGCGGACGTGAACTCCGACCAGCAGGACAACGGCGCCGAGATGGCCCTGACCTACGACCGCGAAACCATGTCGCGGCTGGGCATCAACGTTGAGGCCGCCAACAGCCTGCTGAACAACGCCTTCGGCCAGCGTGAGATCTCGACCATCTACCAGCCGATGAACCAGTACAAGGTGGTGATGGAGGTGGATCCGCGTTATACCCAGGACATCAGCGCCCTGGACAAAATGTTTGTGATTAACAACGACGGCAAGGCGATTCCTCTCTCCTACTTTGCCAGCTGGCAGCTAGCCAACGCGCCGCTGTCGGTAAACCACCAAGGGCTGTCAGCGGCGTCGACCATCTCCTTCAACCTGCCCGCCGGTTCGTCGCTTTCCGAAGCCAGCGATGCGATCAACCGTGCGATGACGCAGCTCGGCGTGCCGTCCACCGTGCGCGGCAGTTTTGCCGGCACCGCGCAGGTGTTCCAGGAGACGATGAACTCGCAGGTGATTTTGATTCTGGCCGCCATCGCCACGGTCTACATTGTGCTGGGTATCCTGTATGAGAGCTACGTTCACCCGCTGACTATTCTCTCGACGCTACCCTCCGCGGGCGTGGGGGCACTGCTGGCGCTTGAGCTGTTTGGTGCGCCATTCAGCCTTATCGCGCTCATCGGGATCATGCTATTGATCGGTATCGTGAAGAAAAACGCGATTATGATGGTCGACTTCGCGCTGGACGCCCAGCGTAATGGCAATCTCTCCCCGGAAGAGGCGATCTTCCAGGCGTGCCTGCTGCGTTTTCGTCCGATCATGATGACCACCCTGGCGGCACTGTTTGGTGCGTTGCCGCTGGTTGTCTCGGGCGGCGACGGGTCTGAACTGCGCCAGCCGCTGGGGATCACGATTGTCGGCGGCCTGGTGATGAGCCAGCTGCTGACGCTGTACACCACGCCGGTGGTCTATCTGTTCTTCGACCGCCTGCGGCTGCGTTTTTCGCGTAAAAACAGATCCACGGTGACCGAGTAAATGACCGACCTCCCCGCTAACGTTCGCTGGCAGTTATGGATAGTCGCCTTCGGCTTCTTTATGCAGTCGCTGGACACGACTATCGTCAATACTGCCCTCCCCTCCATGGCGAAAAGCCTGGGGGAGAGCCCGCTGCATATGCATATGGTGATTGTCGCCTACGTGCTGACGGTTGCCGTCATGCTGCCTGCCAGCGGCTGGCTGGCGGACAAAGTGGGCGTGCGAAATATCTTCTTTACCGCCATCGTGCTGTTCACCACCGGCTCGCTGTTTTGCGCTCAGGCCAGTACCCTCGACCAGCTGGTCATGGCGCGCGTGCTGCAGGGCGTTGGCGGGGCGATGATGGTGCCCGTCGGGCGATTAACGGTGATGAAGATTGTCCCGCGCGAGCAGTACATGGCGGCGATGACCTTTGTCACCCTGCCCGGCCAGGTGGGGCCGCTGCTGGGCCCGGCGCTGGGCGGGATGCTGGTGGAGTACGCCTCGTGGCACTGGATTTTCTTAATCAACCTGCCGGTGGGCATCATCGGCGCGATTGCCACCCTGGCGCTGATGCCGAACTACACAATGCAGACGCGTCGCTTCGATTTCTTCGGTTTCATTCTGCTGGCAGCGGGCATGGCCACGCTCACCCTGGCGCTCGACGGACAAAAGGGGCTGGGGATCTCTTCCCTCATGCTCGGTGTTCTGGTCGCCCTCGGCATCACCGCGATTCTGTGGTACCTGTGGCATGCCAGAGGAAACGATCGGGCCTTGTTCAGCCTGAATTTGTTTAAAAACCCGACCTACCGTCTGGGACTGCTGGGAAGTTTTGCCGGACGTATTGGCAGCGGCATGTTGCCGTTCATGACCCCCGTTTTTCTGCAAATCGGGATGGGATTTTCACCGTTTCACGCGGGCCTGATGATGATCCCGATGGTGCTCGGCAGCATGGGCATGAAGCGCATCGTAGTGCAGGTGGTGAACCGTTTTGGCTATCGTCACGTGCTGGTGGCCGCCACGCTGGGGCTGGCGCTGGTGAGCCTGCTGTTCATGGCCGTGGCGTTAATGGGCTGGTTCTACGTTCTGCCGCTGGTCCTGTTCTGCCAGGGAATCATAAACTCCATGCGTTTCTCGTCGATGAATACCCTGACGCTGAAAGATCTGCCGGACGAACTGGCGAGCAGCGGCAACAGCCTGCTGTCGATGATCATGCAGCTCTCCATGAGCGTGGGGGTGACGATCGCCGGACTGCTGCTCGGCATGTACGGCCAGCACCATCTCAGCGTCGATACGCCGGTGGCGCATCAGATCTTTTTATATACGTATCTCAGCATGGCGGTCATCATCGCCCTGCCCGCATTCATCTTCGCCAGAGTGCCGGATGATACCAGCAAGAACGTCGTGATTAGGCGCGGCAAAAGGAGTGGCTCATGAAATTCTGGCGACCGGGGATCACCGGCAAGCTCTTTGTGGCGATCTTCGCCACCTGTATCGTCCTGCTGATCACCATGCACTGGGCCGTGCGGGTCAGCTTTGAGCGGGGTTTTATTGATTACATTAAGCACGGCAACGAGCAGCGTCTGCAGGGCTTAAGCGATGCGCTGGGCGAGCAGTACGCCCAGCACGGCAACTGGCGTTTTCTGCGCAACAATGACCGCTTTATTTTCCAGATCCTGCGCTCGCTGGAGCACGATACCGGGGACGATCGTCCCGGCCCGGGCATGCCGCCGCACGGCTGGCGCACCCAGTTTTGGGTCATTGACCAGGAGATGCGCACGCTGGTTGGCCCGCGCGCGCCGATTCCGCCGGACGGCACCCGGCGGGCGATTAAGGTCAATAACGCCACCGTCGGCTGGGTTATCGCCTCCCCGGTGGAGCGCCTGACGCGCAACACCGACATCAACTTTGACCGCCAGCAGCGCCGGACCAGTTGGCTGATTGTCGCTCTCTCCACCCTGCTCGCCGCGCTCGCCACCTTCCCGCTGGCGCGCGGTCTGCTCGCCCCGGTAAAGCGGCTGGTGGAAGGTACGCACAAGCTGGCCGCCGGGGATTTCACCACCCGCGTCGATACCCGTAGCCAGGATGAACTCGGCCGGCTGGCGCAGGACTTTAACCAGCTCGCCAGCACGCTGGAGAAAAACCAGCAGATGCGACGCGACTTTATGGCCGATATTTCTCACGAACTGCGCACGCCGCTGGCGGTCCTGCGCGGCGAGCTGGAAGCCATTCAGGACGGCGTACGTCAGTTTACGCCTGAATCGGTGGCCTCTCTGCAGGCGGAAGTGGGCACACTCACCAAACTGGTGGATGACCTCCATCAGCTCTCTATGTCCGACGAAGGGGCTCTGGCCTACCAGAAGGCGCCGGTTGATGTGATTAACGTGCTTGAAGTTGCCAGCGGCGCCTTCCGGGAACGGTTTGCCAGCCGCAACCTGAAGATCGATCTCTCCCTGCCGGACAGCGCGGTGGTGTTTGGCGACAAAGACCGTCTGATGCAGCTCTTCAATAATCTGCTGGAAAACAGCCTGCGCTATACCGACAGCGGCGGCGGGCTGCATATCTCCGGCAGACAAGAAAACGGGCGCTTTGCCCTCACCTTCGCCGATTCCGCTCCAGGGGTGCAGGATGCACAGCTGGACAAACTATTCGAACGTTTTTACCGGACCGAAGGCTCCCGCAACCGCGCCAGCGGCGGATCCGGCCTGGGGCTGGCGATTTGCGTTAACATCGTCGAGGCGCATAATGGGACGATCCGCGCCGCCCATTCGCCTTTTGGCGGGGTTAGCATTACAGTAGAGTTACCTCTGGAACGGGATTTATCGAGAGAAGCATGACCGAGTTACCGATTGACGAAAACACGCCACGTATTTTGATTGTCGAAGACGAACCCAAGCTGGGGCAACTGCTGATCGACTATTTACGCGCGGCCAGCTATGCCCCGTCACTGATAAGCCACGGCGACCAGGTATTGGCGTACGTGCGCCAGACGCCGCCGGACCTGATCCTGCTGGACCTGATGCTACCGGGTACCGATGGCCTGACCCTGTGCCGGGAAATTCGTCGCTTCTCCGACGTGCCGATCGTCATGGTCACCGCCAAAATTGAAGAGATTGACCGCCTGCTGGGCCTCGAAATCGGCGCGGACGATTACATCTGCAAGCCCTACAGCCCGCGTGAAGTGGTCGCCCGGGTGAAAACCATTCTGCGCCGCTGCAAACCGCAGCGCGAACTGCAAGTGCTGGATGCACAAAGCCCGCTGATTGTCGACGAAAGCCGTTTCCAGGCAAGCTGGCGCAGTAAGCTGCTGGACCTGACGCCTGCCGAATTCCGCCTGCTGAAAACCCTCTCTCATGAGCCCGGGAAGGTATTTTCCCGAGAACAGCTGCTGAACCATCTGTACGATGATTACCGCGTGGTGACTGACCGCACCATCGACAGCCACATCAAAAACCTGCGCCGCAAGCTGGAGGCGCTGGACGCCGAGCAGTCGTTTATCCGCGCGGTGTATGGCGTGGGGTACCGCTGGGAAGCGGATGCGTGCAGGATAGCCTAGTCCGCCGCGGGTCAACGTAAGCCGGGTAAGGCGAAGCCGCCACCCGGCACAATCACTTTACCTCCCTGCCCCTCAGCGCTACAATGCCCGCCCTTAAAGTGGGGGATCTCCCCTTACCGCTGCACCTGGTGCATGCGGATCTGACCTGTCATCAGAACGAGAACAAACATGTTTAAACCGGAACTCCTTTCCCCGGCGGGAACGCTGCAAAATATGCGTTACGCTTTCGCCTATGGTGCCGACGCCGTTTACGCGGGCCAGCCTCGCTACTCGCTGCGCGTGCGTAACAACGAATTCAACCACGAGAACCTGCAGCTCGGCATCAACGAAGCGCACGCCCTTGGCAAAAAATTCTACGTGGTGGTCAACATCGCGCCGCACAACGCCAAGCTGAAGACGTTCATCCGTGACCTGAAGCCGGTGGTGGATATGGGGCCGGACGCGCTGATCATGTCGGACCCGGGTTTAATCATGCTGGTTCGGGAGAACTTCCCGGAGATGGATATTCACCTATCGGTACAGGCTAACGCCGTCAACTGGGCGACGGTGAAGTTCTGGAAGCAGATGGGGCTGACCCGCGTTATCCTGTCTCGCGAATTGTCCCTTGAAGAGATCGAAGAGATCCGCACTCAGGTGCCGGATATGGAGATCGAAATCTTCGTTCACGGCGCGCTTTGCATGGCCTACTCCGGCCGCTGCCTGCTTTCCGGCTATATCAACAAGCGCGACCCGAACCAGGGTACCTGCACCAACGCCTGCCGCTGGGAATACAACGTCCAGGAAGGCAAAGAGGACGACATCGGCAACATTGTCCACAAACATGAACCGATCCCGGTGACCAACGTTGAGCCGACGCTGGGCATCGGCGCACCAACCGACAGCGTGTTTATGATTGAAGAAGCCAAACGTCCGGGCGAGTACATGACCGCCTTTGAAGACGAACACGGCACCTACATCATGAACTCGAAAGATCTGCGCGCTATCGCCCACGTTGAACGCCTGACCCAGATGGGTGTGCACTCCCTCAAGATCGAAGGCCGCACCAAATCCTACTACTACTGCGCGCGTACCGCGCAGGTCTACCGCAAGGCCATCGACGATGCGGCAGCCGGTAAACCGTTCGATACCAGCCTGCTGGAAACCCTGGAGGGTCTGGCGCACCGCGGCTATACCGAAGGCTTCCTGCGTCGTCACACTCACGATGACTACCAGAACTATGAGCACGGCTACTCCGTTTCCGAGCGTCAGCAGTTTGTCGGTGAC
This sequence comes from Enterobacter sp. ZOR0014, assembly GCF_000798855.1. Classification (NCBI taxonomy): domain Bacteria; kingdom Pseudomonadati; phylum Pseudomonadota; class Gammaproteobacteria; order Enterobacterales; family Enterobacteriaceae; genus Enterobacter; species Enterobacter sp. ZOR0014. The sequence goes on from NZ_JTLF01000030.1 coordinate 12,307, forward strand.
TTCACCGGCGAGCGTAAGGGCGCACTGGCGGCCGTGGCGGTGAAAAATAAGTTCACCAAAGGCGACAGCCTGGAGCTGATGACCCCGCAGGGCAATATGAACTTCACGCTGGAGCATCTGGAAAACGGTAAAGGCGAAGCGATTGAGGTTGCCCCGGGTGACGGTCATACCGTCTGGCTGCCGGTTCCGGAAGAGGTGGAGCTGAAATTCGCGCTGCTGATGCGTAATTTCAACGGTGAAAGCACCCGAAACCCACACGGTAAATAGTTAATCAGGGGAATTTTTTCACGGTGGGATAATTCTTAGAATCGGATCACATACCGCTTCGTTCAATACGGGTATTATCCCCCCGCTGAAAAACATAACCCATAAATGCTAGCTGTACCAGGAACCACCTCCTTAGCCTGCGTAATCTCCCTTACGCGGGCTTATTTTTTTTCTAGAGCCCCCCATCTGGGTACCAGATGCCCTACCGACACAAAAGCGCCAGCCGTAACGGGGGTGTCTGACGCTTCGTGTATGAAATTCATATACAATGTCTGGCAACGTTAAGTTGAAAATATCAAAAGGATCCTGAGAAATGAGTAACTATATCTCTGAAGCACTTGGTGATTACAAATTGTATTTGCTGGTCTTTTTTGCGCTGTTGTTTTTTATGAAATTACCAAGCATTAGCTTCTTTACAGGACTGATTCTAAAATTATTTAGAATTAAGTACTCAGATAAAGAATACTGCGAATATGACGAAAAAAATTACAATCAGCAGCTATTCAGACTTAAAAACGGAGTAAGAGTAGCATCAACTGACGATGCAAAATTAATATCCAAGGCTCTGAATGAAGGAAAAATTGAGCGATCGGTATTGCGTTTCACAGGGCTGTTTGGAGCGGTGGGCGTCAAAAGAACGATGCGACTGGAGGCTGTCAGCACCATGTTCTTTGGTGTTCTGTTCATTATCACCGCATGTAGCATCCTCTATGATGCACCGTACATGAAAGCAGGATATGTCACATACAATATTAGCGATAGCGAAAAACTCTATGTTTCTAAACACCGTGTATATGATAAGAAGAATAACCAGTCCTGGAATAAAATTGAATGCATGGAGATCATCAAAGATCCAGTTTCTGCTCAATATCTTAAAGATGTATGCATTTATATCACGACAGATGATGGAGATCTTCGTGCAGAATTACAGGATGCAATTGACTCTGAAGCAACCGGGAAAAAGATACTTGCTGGAATCATCACCCTTCTGATTGTCACGGGTGGAGTGATAATTGTAGGTTTTAATAATTTCCTTAAGTTAAATAAAACTGTATGTGATTTAAAAGGTATTAAATAGTGTATCAGCATGAACACCGGAAGCCTCATCCCATTGGATATGTTGCAGCTTTCATCCTGTTCTTACACGCTTTTTTCCGCTCTGCTATACACTCTTACTAACGCTAAAAAAGGGAGCAGTGCGGATGGCAACCTATCCAGACAGTTTATTGATTCTCAATGGCAAAAGTGCAGGCAACGATCTGTTGCGTCAGGCGATTACCGGATTGCGTGAAGATGGCGCGCGTATTCATGTGCGTGTAACGTTTGAAAAAGGAGATGCGGCACGCTACATCGACGAAGGTATCAGGTTAGGCGCTGAGACCATCATTTCCGGCGGCGGCGACGGAACCATCAACGAGATCGCCAGTGCGCTTATCGACCTGCCCCCGGCTGACCGCCCGGTGATGGGCATCTTACCGCTCGGCACCGCCAATGATTTCGCCACCAGCGCCGGGATCCCGGAAGATTTAGAGAAAGCACTCCAGCTGGCCATCCTTGGCAAAGCCACCGCGGTAGATATTGCCCAGGTGAATGACAAAACCTGCTTTATTAATATGGCGACGGGCGGATTTGGCACGCGCATCACCAGCGAAACGCCGGAAAAGCTGAAGGCGGCGCTGGGCGGCGTGTCTTATCTGATCCACGGTCTGATGCGCATGGATACCCTTAAGCCAGACCGCTGCGAAATTCATGGCGAGGATTTTCACTGGCAGGGAGATGCGCTGGTGATTGGGATTGGCAATGGCCGTCAGGCAGGCGGCGGACAGCAGCTCTGCCCGGAGGCGCTGATCAATGACGGTCAGCTCCAGCTACGTATTTTCACAGGTGACGGCCTGCTGCCCGCGCTGTTTACCACGCTGACGCAGCCCGAAGAGAGCCCGAATATTATTGCCGGGAAATCGGCATGGTTTGAGGTGAATGCCCCGCACGGGATGACCTTTAATCTCGACGGCGAACCGCTGAGCGGGACACTATTCCGTATTGAGGTGTTGCCCGGCGCGCTGCAGTGCAGATTGCCGCCGGACTGTGTGCTTTTGCGCTGATTGTATTGCCGGGTGGCGGCTACGCCTTACCCGGCCTACGTTTCGTCCTCAGATCAGGCAATCGTTACTTTGCTGTCCAGATAGACGTCCTGAACCGCATTGATCAGCTTCACGCCGTCGGCCATCGATTTCTTAAACGCCTTACGGCCCAGGATCAGCCCCATGCCGCCCGCGCGTTTGTTAATAACCGCTGTACGCACCGCATCTGACAGGTCAGTGTCGCCCCCTGCAGCCCCGCCGGAGTTGATCAGCCCCGCGCGGCCCATATAGCAGTTCGCCAGCTGGTAGCGCACGAGGTCGATTGGGTTTTCGCTGGTCAGCTTGCTGTAGACGCGATCGTCGGTATAGCCGAAGTTGACCGCTTTATAGCCACCGTTATTCTCGGCCATTTTCTGCTTCACAATATCCGCGCCGATGGTCGCGGCCAGATGGTTCGCCTGCCCGGTCAGGTCAGCGGAGACGTGGTAATCTACCCCGTCTTTTTTGAACGCTGAGTTACGCAGGTACGCCCACAGCACGGTGACCATACCCAGCTCGTGCGCACGCTCAAACGCCGCAGAGATCTCTTCAATCTGACGGCGGGACTGTTCAGAGCCAAAGTAAATCGTCGCGCCAACGGCCACCGCCCCCATATTGAACGCCTGCTCGACGCTGGCGTAGAGGGTCTGGTCATATTCGGTTGGGTAGCTGAGGGTTTCGTTGTGGTTCAACTTCACGAGGAACGGAATGCGGTGGGCATAGCGACGCGAGACGGAGGCCAGCACGCCGTAGGTGGACGCCACGCAGTTACAGCCCGCTTCTATCGCCAGTTCAACGATGTTCTTCGGATCGAAATAGAGCGGATTCGCGGCAAAGGAGGCACCCGCCGAGTGTTCAACGCCCTGGTCTACCGGCAGAATAGAGAGATAGCCGGTGCCACCCAGTCGTCCGGTGTTATAGAGCGTTTGCATATTTCGCAGAACCGCTGGCGGACGGTTGTTATCCACCATCACCCGGTCAACATAGTCATGACCAGGCAGGTAAAGCTGGTCGGCTGGAATGGTCATACAACGATGCTGTAAAAGGCTGTCGGCGTCTTTGCCAAGCAACTGCGCAATATCAGTCATGTGATACTCCCGTAAATCCGACATCGTGTCGGTGTGTGTTTATCCCGTCCCATTTTTTATGGGCAGACTAAGCCTGGTACCGACTTAACCGATTTTCCACCCTTTGCATTTTTTTTCAGCACAATCTGCTGGCTCGATTCGTGTACAACAAAACTGTTACATTGATCAAACAATCGCCACAAAGGTATTTAAAAGGTATTATTGAGTGGTATGTTAAAGGCGTACCCTCACTGACATGCAGGATTAAAAAATGAAAACGAAAGTCCAACTGTCATTCATGATGTTCGTTGAATGGTTTATCTGGGGCGCCTGGTTTGTGCCATTGTGGCTGTGGCTGAGTAAAAGCGGGTTTACCGCCGGGGAAATCGGCTGGTCTTATGCCTGTACCGCCATTGCCGCTATTCTCTCGCCTATTCTGGTCGGCTCGCTGACGGACCGCTTCTTCGCCGCCCAGAAAGTGCTGGCGGTACTGATGTTTGCCGGTGCCATTCTGATGTACTTCGCCGCGCAGCAAACCCAGTTCAGCACCTTCTTCCCGCTGCTGCTGGCTTACTCCCTGACCTATATGCCCACCATCGCACTGACCAACAGTATCGCCTTCGCCAACGTGGGCGATATCGAGGCCGATTTCCCGCGCATCCGCGTGATGGGAACGATCGGCTGGATCGCCTCCGGGCTGGCGTGCGGGTTCCTGCCGCAAATGCTGGGCTATAGCGACATCTCGGATACCAATATTCCGCTGCTGATGACGGCAGCCAGCTCCGCCCTGCTCGGTGTCTTTGCCCTGTTCCTGCCAGACACGCCGCCGAAGAGTACCGGCAAGCTGGATTTCAAAGTGATGCTGGGTCTGGATGCCCTTATCCTGCTGCGTGATAAAAACTTTCTGGTGTTCTTCTTCTGCTCATTTTTATTCGCCATGCCGCTGGCCTTCTATTACATCTTCGCCAACGGCTATCTCACCGAAGTGGGAATGAAAAACGCCACCGGCTGGATGACGCTCGGTCAGTTCTCCGAAATCTTCTTTATGCTGGCCCTGCCGTTCTTCACCAAACGCTTTGGTATTAAGAAGGTCTTACTGCTGGGTCTGATTACGGCCGCCATTCGCTATGGATTCTTCGTTTACGGCGGCGCGGAACAGTACTTCACCTATGCCCTGCTGTTCCTCGGTATTCTGCTGCATGGCGTGAGCTACGACTTCTACTACGTCACCGCGTATATCTACGTGGATAAAAAAGCGCCGGCGCATATGCGCACCGCCGCGCAAGGCCTGATTACGCTGTGCTGTCAGGGTTTTGGTAGCCTGCTGGGTTACCGCCTGGGCGGCGTGATGATGGAAAAAATGTTCGCCTACAAAGAGCCGGTGAATGGGCTGACCTTCAACTGGGCCGGAATGTGGACATTTGGTGGGATCATGATTGCCGTGATCGCCGTGCTGTTTATGCTGTTTTTCCGCGAATCGGACAAAGAGATCACTGCAATTGAGGTGGTTGATGGCGATGCCGCGCTGACACAAGGGGAAGTTAAATGAAGCAAAACCGTATTCTCGGTGCCCTTTACGGGCAGGCATTAGGCGATGCGATGGGCATGCCGTCAGAGCTGTGGCCGAGAAAGCGCGTTAAGGCGCACTTCGGCTGGATCGACCGCTTTTTACCCGGCCCGGCAGAGAATAATGCAGCCTGTTATTTCAGGCAGGCCGAGTTCACCGATGATACCTCGATGGCGCTGTGTCTGGCGGATGCGATTATCGAATGCGACGGACACATTGATGCGGATGTTATCGGCAAACATATCCTGAACTGGGCGCTCGATTTCGACGCGTTTAATAAGAACGTACTCGGCCCGACATCGAAAATCGCGCTAAATGCGATCCGTGACGGGAAACCGGTCAGTGAACTGGAAAACAACGGCGTGACCAACGGGGCGGCGATGCGAGCCTCCCCGTTGGGCTGCCTGCTCCCGGCCACGCGTCTGGAACATTTTGTGGAGCAGGTGGCACTGGCCTCCAGCCCGACCCATAAATCGGATCTTGCCATCGCCGGTGCGGTGGTGATTGCCTGGGCGGTTTCCCGCGCCATCGACGGGGAACGCTGGCAGAACATCGTCGATGCCCTGCCGGGTATCGCCCGCTATGCGCAGGAGGCGAAAATGACCACCTTCAGTGCATCGCTGGCAGCGCGTATTGAGCTGGCGCTTAAGACAGTGCGGGAAGCTAACGGCATCGACTCCGCCAGCGAGCAGATTTATCAGCTCACGGGCGCGGGAACCAGCACCATTGAGTCCGTTCCGGCGGCCATTGCGATGGTGGAACTGGCGGGAACCGACCCGAACCGCTGCGCGGTCCTGTGCGCCAACCTGGGCGGCGATACCGACACCATTGGCGCGATGGCAACGGCCATCTGCGGGGCGTTGCATGGCGTGCAGGCGATTGATCCGGCGCTCAAGGCCGAGCTCGACGCCGTCAACCAGCTCGATTTCGGCCACTATTGCGAAAAACTGCTGCACTACCGGGAGCAAAGGGAGGGCGTATGAACTCGTTTGCCCGACGTCTTGAAACCTTGTATGCCACACGCCCGGTGACGGTGCTGGGCGCGGCGGTGATTGACGTCATCGCCGACGCCTACGCCCTGCCCTGGCGCGGGTGCGATATCGAGCTTAAACAGCAGGGTGTGAATATCGGCGGCTGCGCGCTGAACATTGCCATCGCCCTGAAACGACTCGGCATTGCGGCACAAAACGCCCTTCCCGTCGGCCACGGCGTGTGGGCGGATATTATCCGCAACGCGATGGCAAAACAGGATCTGCACAGCGCCGTGGAGGCCGAAACCGGCGACAACGGCTGGTGTCTGGCGCTGGTAGAGCCTGACGGCGAGCGCACCTTTATGTCGTTTAGCGGGGTGGAGAACCAGTGGCAGCCGGGCTGGCTTGATACGCTGTCTGTACCATCACACAGCCTGGTTTATTTGTCCGGATATCAGCTGGCCTCACCGTGCGGTGAGCTGCTGACGAGCTGGCTGGAAGGGTTACATGAGGTGACGGCATTGATCGATTTCGGCCCGCGCATCGGGGATATTCCAGACCCCCTTATGGCGCGGATTATGGCCTGCAGGCCGATCGTGTCGCTTAATCGTCAGGAAGCAGAAATTGCGGCAGAAAGACTGGGGGTGAAGCCTGAAAACCTCGGCGTGGCATGGCAGCGGCGTTTCGGCGCCGCGCTGATTGTCCGTCATGATAAAGACGGCGCGGCCTGGTATGACGGTGACGCTTCAGGCGTTGTTCCGGCGTTTCCGGCCACGGTCGTGGATACCATTGGCGCAGGCGACAGCCATGCGGGCGGCACGCTCGCCGGGCTGGCGGCAGGATGGTCACTGGCAGATGCCATTCTGTTGGGGAATGCCGTGGCGTCCTGGGTGGTCAGCCACCGCGGCGGTGATTGCGCCCCCACTCGCGAGGAACTACTCCTCGCACACAAAGACGTATAGATCGCTACGACAGTAGCTGATGCTGTACTCAATCGGCCGGTGTTGCTGGTCAAGCGCAACCTGCTTGATCACCAGCACCGGTATTTTTTCGTCCATCTTGATGTGCGCCTGAAACTCGCTGTCCGGCATACGGGCGCTCACCCGTGAACGGGTACGCTGCGGGAAAATATTCTGACTGCGGAAGTAATCGTACAGCGAAATACCAATCGCATCCGGATCGGGAATTAACCCGACCGGCACCCAGGACTCTTCAATCGACACCGCGTCGTCGTCAACATAGCGAATGCGTTTCAGCATGAACACCTCGCTTTCAGGCTCAAGCGACAGCTGGCTGGCCACCTCTTCCGGGCATTTTACCACCCGTTTATTGACCCACAGCGTGTTGGGCGTTTTACCGCGCAGCACCACCTGCTGAGAAAAACCGCGCGCCTCTTTCAGCGAATATTCGAAGATGTTGTGGATTTGCGTTCCGTAACCCCGGGCACGCGTTACAACGCCCTCGGCTTCCAGCGCCTGCATCGCTTTGCGCACGGTGATGCGCGACACGCCGGTTAACTGGCTCAGATCGCGTTCGCCGGGCAGAATATTCCCGTGCTCCAGCACCCCGCTGCGCACCGCGTTTTTTACCGTTTCGGCAAATTTCAGGTACAGCGGTGTGTTATCGGCCGCGGCGATCCGTTCATTCAGTTGAGCGATTAATCGGGTATGCGCTTGTTCCATCTCTGTTTTCTCAGACGTGGTGTTTCCTGCCAGTATACTGGCTTACCACCATGCATGAAAATGATGAACCGGCCCAATACCGTGACCGACTTCCAGAGTATCGGCTTTTGCCAGCGCCGCCGAGAGCCAGGTCTTCGCTTCGCGTACCGTATCGGCCCAGTTGTCATGCCGTGGACGCAGCGCCGCCAGCGCGGCAGAGAGCGTACAGCCCGTGCCGTGGGTATTTTTTGTCTGTACGCGCGGGGCGGTAAAACGCACTTCCCCGTCGCGGGTAAAGAGCCAGTCAGGGCTTTCAGCATCATCGAGGTGCCCACCTTTCATCAGCACCGCGCCACACCCCATCGCCAGCAGCGCGTTTCCCTGAGCTTTCATTTCACGTTCAGTTTGCGCATGCGATGTGCCTAACAGCGCGGCGGCCTCCGGCAGATTAGGGGTAATGAGCGCCACCTGCGGCAGCAATTTCCGGCGCAACGTCTCAACCGCGGAAGCGGAAAGCAGCGGATCGCCACTTTTTGCCAGCATCACGGTGTCCAGCACCACGTTTTGCACCTGATAACGCTTCAGTCGTTCTGCCACCGCTTCAACAATGTCCGTTTCGGCCAGCATGCCGATTTTGGTGGTATCAATGCGCACGTCGCTGAACACCGAATCAAGCTGCGCGGCAACAAAATCCGGTTCGATTCGGTAAACCGACTGCACGCCGCGCGTATTTTGCGCCACCAGCGCGGTAATCACTGAACAGCCGTACGCGCCGAGGGCCGAGAAGGTTTTCAGGTCAGCCTGGATACCCGCGCCGCCGCTGGGGTCGGTACCGGCAATGGTCAGGGCGTTAATCCGTTTCATGCCTGTTCCTCCAGCGTATAGAGCGCATCAAGGAACGCGCTGGCAAAACTGCCTGGCCCGCGAGCGTGCGTAACGGCAATCGTTCCGGCACGCTTCATCCATCCGCAGGCGGCGGCAACGTTATCCAGCCTGTCGCCCGGCAGCGAACAGCAGGCCGCGACGACGGCGGAGAGCGCACAGCCCGTACCCACTACGCGGGTCATCAGCGGGTCGCCGCCCGCAACCGTTCGGGTGCGCTGTCCGTCAGTGATGTAATCTATTTCCGCCGTCACCGCCACAATGGCATTGGTCTGACGGGCCAGCGCCTGTGCAGCTGGCACCGCGCTGACCGCGGTATCGGTGGTATCAACGCCGCGCCCACCGGCGCTCATTCCGGCAAGGGCAAGGATTTCGGAGGCATTGCCGCGAATGGCGGCCGGTTTAAGAGCAAGAATTTGGTGGCAAAAGCGGGTGCGGAACGTCAGCGCGCCCACGGCCACCGGGTCCAGCGTCCAGGGCTTTCCTGCCGCCACCGCGCTTTCAATCGCCCGACGCATCGACTGGGCGCGCGGCGAGGTCAACGTGCCGACGTTAATCAGCAGGGCATCGGCAATCCCGGCAAACTGTTCAGCTTCTTCGGCCTCAATCACCATCGCAGGGGATGCGCCAAGCGCCAGCAACACGTTAGCCGTGAAGGTCTGTACGACATCGTTGGTCATGCAATGGGTAAGCGGAGAACGGGTACGGAAATGATGTAAAACGTGTAAATCGAGCAGGTCAGGCTGCATGGGTTCGCTCCTGCCTTGCGTGAAGAAGCGATGACCGGGGAGGCATCTGACTTCCCTACGCTGGCATTATCCAGATCAGGTAATACGGGTATTTCTCAGCCTTCAACGAAGAAGGGCACCCCGAGTCAAAATACTTTTGAAACAATGAGTTAATTAACGCTTATTGCTGTTGTTTAGTGTAACCGCGGCGGCGTGCCAGGCGCAAGGGGTTTCGATTTATCGCGGTACTCATCACAGCAGAGACCGGGAAAGGAATCACCTGTTCATCTTCGTTTATTACTCTGTCAGAGCAGATCGGCGGTGAGTAAAGAAGCAACGTAAAACAAAGGCGTCGCCTGTCGCCTTTTTATTTGCAGACCATACGGATTATGACGTCAGGAAATTCAGGACGTTATTCCTGACGTCATTCGTTTACCCTAATTGCCATGCTCCGGCATCGATAAGCGAAGCGGCCCCGGTCCACGCGAACAACGCCAGTTCGCGACACTCTGCATCAGGGTAAATACGGCTGCTAAGGCACGCCTCCCCTTCATTGACAAACACTTCTACCGATGAATTGTCAAAGAACAGGCGCAGGTTTAGCGTGTCGTTCATATCAAGCGCAACGCTTCGGGTACCGCACAGGCCATACTGCGGATAATAACGCTCCAGCACCAGGCGCTGCATCTGCGCATCAACATAGACGCGTAAGCCATCTCCAAAACGAATGCCGTATTGCTCTGCACCGCTGTTGGCGCAATCCCACTTCAGCATGACCTCCATCGCGTCGCAGTGTTCCACCAGAGTAATCTGCTGGTTTTTAAGAGTACTTACTGGCCAGGGAAACCACTCTCCCCGGAGGCCTTCGACCTCTCTGGCCGGTCGCATTTGCAGGCGGTTATCCGCACTCAGCGTCAGTTCACGCGGTAAAGAGAGCATGCCAGCCCATCCATCTTCCTGCTCCGGCAGTGGGGATTCCCACATGTCCAGCCAGCCGATAACGATACGGCGGCCATCAGGGGTCAGGAAACTTTGTGGCGCATAGAAATCATGTCCGCGATCCATCTCCACAAACTCACCTTCTCGCACAAAAGGCTGACCAGGCTGCCACTCGCCCAACAGATAGCCACTCTGAAATAGATTACGATTTTTGTATCCTTCAGCCACCACTCCCTGAGGTGAAAACATCAGTACGCGCTTGCCATTGAGAGTGAAAAAGTCAGGGCATTCCCACATATACCCCATCTCATTTTCTGCCACCGCAAGCACGCCCATATCCTGCCACGCGTGCAGATCTTCAGAGCGATACACGCGCACCTGACCCGTTTCGCCGTCCCGCGCACCGACGACCATGTACCAGCTCTCCCCCTCACGCCACACTTTCGGGTCACGGAAGTGATGCAGGCCAGGCGGCGTGTCAACAACCATGCCTTCCCGGCTAAAATGAATACCATCACGGCTGGTCGCCAGACACTGCACCTGGTAGAGATTTGCCTCATCATCAGGATCGCCGTGGAATTTATGTCCGGTGTAAATCAGCGCAAGCGTATCGCCATCCACCACTGCCGATCCGGAAAAACAGCCATCCTTGTCTTCTGGTCCTTCTGGCGCTAGTGCAACCGGGAGATGTTCCCAGTGAACTAAATCCTTGCTGCGCGCATGGCCCCAGTGCATCGGGCCCCACTGGGTCGAATACGGATGATGTTGATAAAAGGCGTGATACCAGCCGTCAAACCAGACCAGGCCATTAGGGTCGTTCATCCAGCCAGCGCGTGCAGCGAGGTGGTAACGCGGATACCAGCGCAGGTTAAGCCCCTCGCGTCTGGACTGAAGTTCCTGCTCTGCTTTCGTAATGGAATACGTCATTTCTCTACTCTTTCGATCAGATAGTGGAAGGTTGCGGCATGAGCGGGTCAGAAGAGGACTTACCCGAGCGCAAAAGGAAGATGGAGATAAACGTGGTGCTGAACACTAACAGCCCCATAATCAGATAAGACTGGGCAAAACCGTATTTCTCATAGCTGTAACCTGCCAGCGGCGACAGGACTGAGGCAATTACCGAGCTTGTACAGGCGAAGCCCACCAGATAAAGGGTGGAAGAGAGCCGCTTATCAAAATGTAAACTGTTGTATTTAAAGATTGAGACCAGCAAAACAGGCAGTTCTACTGCGTGCAATAGTTTGGTTATGGAGATCAATACCGGCCCCTCAACCAGACCCGATGCCACCATACGCATCGCCATCACCATTCCCGCGAAAATCAGGCCATTCTTCGCGCCGAGGCGATTCACCAGCCAGGGGGCGCAGAACATCCCCGCCGCTTCAAGAAAAACCTGGAAGGAGTTGAGGTAGCCGTACATGGCGTTCCCTTCCTGCAACGTCGGGAACTGGGAGGAGAAATAGACCGGAAACTGCTGGTCGTAAACGCCGTAAATGCAGGTCCCGATTACGAAAAACACCAGCGCCCAGAAGCGTGGTAGCGTCAGCAGGCGCAGCGCGTCTTCCAGCGTGACCTTGCCGCCGGAGACCGCTTCCTGCATGGCGTGCGGTGCCGAAGAGACCCTGAGACGCGCCAGCAAAATAAAAAACACCAGTCCTGCGCAGCTCGCGACAGCGAAATTCAGCTTCGGATCGATGTTAAACAAGAGTCCCGCAAAAAAGGTCGCCACTGCCCAGCCAAGCGATCCCCACATCCTCGCTTTGCCGAATTCAAACTGGCTTTGGCGTGCCACGCGCTCGGTATAGGATTCCAGTACCCCTATCCCGCCGTTAAACGTCAAACCGATAAAAACCCCGCCGAAAATACTGCCGAGTAAAACGTTAATCTGCAGCAGATAACCAAACAGCAAAAACGCCGGACCCGAAAGAATGAGCAGACTGGTCAAAAACCAGAGCAGGTTTTTTCGCAGACCGAGCTTGTCCTGAATGAATCCATAGCAGATTTGAGCAAACAGCGCAGAGACTGAAAGCACGGCATAGATAATGCCGGTATCCCCTGCCTTTAAGCCCACTTCCTGGTGGAGCCAGATAGAAAGCAACGAGCCGGAAGACGACCAGGTCACAAAAAAGAAAAACAGTAATGCGCTCAATAAAGGGTAGCTGTGAGAGTGATGCGTTTTCATCATGACATTCTCATGTTGGAGTAATGACGCGATGGTAACGTTAACATAATATTATTCTCATGCTGTTTGACTAAGATTTATGATGTTAATCACGAAAGTTAACGTTAACATTAAAGGAGTGCGATCGCGATCAAATATTCATCTGTGATCGCTGCACGACACTACCCCTGAACAGGCTTTCCTTTTACATCAGTTACTTAGTTGTATATTCTCTCTTACAGATCATTGACGGAGTAAGAAAATGGCTTCCCTGAAGGACGTCGCAAAGCTGGCGAACGTGTCTCTGATGACCGTATCACGTGCGCTTAACAGCCCGGAGCGCCTAAAACCGGAAACGCTGGCGCGCGTACATCGGGCCATCGAGCAGACCAACTATGTGCCCGATCTGTCCGCCAAGAAGATACGTGGTGCACATGCCTCACCTAAAACCATCGGCGTGCTGGCCCTTGATACGGTGACGACACCTTTCTCGGTGGAGATTACGCTGTCCATTGAAGAGACCGCCAGGATGCACGGCTGGAACAGCTTCGTGATGAATATGTTTAGCGATGATAACCCGGACGCCATTGTAGACCTTCTCCTGTCTCATCGGCCTGACGGGATTATTTACACCACCATGGGGCTACGTCAGGTTCCTCTCCCGGCTAAGTTGCTCACCCTACCCTGTGTGTTGGCCAATTGCGAAAGTGACGGTGAACGGGTAGCCAGCTATATTCCAGATGACGAACTGGGGCAGTACACCGCCGTGCGCGCGTTGCTTGCGGAGGGCTATCAACAACCACTCTGCCTGCATTTGCCTGCGGGCCACCTGGCCACAACCCGACGCCGTCAGGGGCTGGAACGCGCATGCCTTGAAGCGGGAATCGACCCGGATAGCCTGGAGCACAACTATATGGCGCCCGGCGATGAGCACTATCGTGACATTCCCTCAGTGTTGCTGGCGCGCATCCAGAATGGTGTCCCACGGTTCGACGCCGTGATCTGCGGCAACGACCGCATCGCGTTGATGGTCTATCAGACGCTACTGGCGCAAGGGCTTCGCATTCCCGAGGATGTCGCGGTTATCGGCTACGACAATATGGTCGGCATTGGGGAACTCTTCCTCCCTCCGCTCTCTACGGTTCAGTTGCCGCATTATGAAATTGGTCGCCTGAGCGCCCTGCATATTATTAACGGTGAGCAACACCTGGAAACCACACGTGTTGAAAGTCCATATTTAAAGCGTGATTCCGTTGCGCATGCATCCTGACCGCAGCTTTTTGCACAGGTCGCAGAAATAAGCGTGCAAAGGAGGCGGCTTACCTCCTTTTCATCAAGCGAATCGCACAATTTGCCACACTCTTTTTTATGATTTTACAATCAGGGCGTAAAGTACGTAACAGGCTGTTTTTATTTACCATAAAGTGTAATTTCCTCTCCTTAAACGGGGATAAACCCGCCCCTGTAACCCATGTCACAAAACAGTAAACAAATTAACCATTGAGCCCCGTGGCAAAAGGCTCTATATTGGCGGCGTTTTTTTCAGGCCCCATCTGTTTTTTAACTTTTTATTCAATCGTGGCTCATAACGAAGCGGCGGTTGTAGGAGTGATATGATGACGGATAAAGTCCGTATTGACACTGTAGATGCCCACAAAAGCAACGAAACCTATCTGGCCCGTCAGGCCGAGTTTGAATCTAACGTCAGGAGTTATCCGCGCAAACTGCCTTTAGCGATCACTAAAGCAGAAGGCGTGTGGATCACCGATGCAGATAATAAAGAATACCTTGACTGTTTAGCAGGTGCAGGGACCCTTGCGCTTGGACATAACCATCCTGATGTGCTGAAAAGCATCCAAAATGTCATTACTAGCGGCTTGCCGTTACATACACTGGATCTGACGACGCCTCTGAAAGACGCGTTTTCTGAATACCTGCTCTCTCTGCTGCCGGGTCAGGGCAAAGAGTACTGCCTGCAGTTCACCGGTCCATCCGGTGCTGACGCCGTTGAAGCGGCGCTGAAGCTGGCGAAAAAAGTGACCGGCCGTAGCGGTATCATCAGCTTCTCAGGTGGTTACCACGGGATGACCCACGGCGCACTGTCCGTGACGGGTAACCTGTCTCCGAAAGAAGCGGTTGACGGTATGATGCCAGAAGTGCAGTTCATGCCTTATCCGCACGAATACCGCTGCCCACTGGGTATCGGTGGTGAAGCGGGTGTTAAAGCGCTGACTTACTACTTCGACAACCTGATTAACGACGTTGAAAGCGGCGTGCGTAAACCTGCAGCGGTGATCCTCGAAGCCGTTCAGGGTGAAGGCGGCGTGAACCCGGCTCCGGCTGAGTGGCTGCAGCGCATCCGTAAAGTGACGCAGGAACATGGCATTCTGCTGATCCTCGACGAAGTTCAGGCAGGCTTTGCCCGTACCGGTAAATTCTTCGCCTTCGAACACGCGGGCATTGAGCCAGACATTATCGTGATGTCTAAAGCCGTTGGCGGCGGTCTGCCGCTGGCCGTGCTCGGTATCAAAAAGCAGTTCGACGCATGGGCACCGGGTCACCACACCGGCACCTTCCGCGGCAACCAGCTGGCGATGGCAACCGGTCTGACGACGCTGAAAATCCTGAAAGACCAGAACATCGCAGGCAAAGTGGCTGCACAGGGCGAATGGCTGAAAAGCCAGCTGAAAGAGATGGCGAAACGTTATCCGGTCATCGGCCACGTTCGCGGTCTGGGCATGATGATCGGTATTGAGATCGTTAAGCCACACGAAGCGGCTGACCACATGGGTTGCTTCCCGGGCGACGGCGAGCTGTCTGCACTGATTCAGAAGAAATGCTTCGAAGCCGGTCTGATTCTGGAACGTGGTGGTCGCAACGGTATCGTTCTGCGTCTGCTGCCTTCTCTGCTGATCAGCGATGAAGAGCTGAAAATCTTCCTGGATAAATTCGAGCAGGCACTGCTTGCTGCGGGCGTTCGCCCGGCGTAACCGGAGTAGTTGATTACGATGTCAGATTCAAACCCAATTTTGTTCTCCTCTGCGCAGAGCATTGACGCTTATCAGCAGGCGATTGAACAAAGCACTCAGGCTGTGATGCAGTGGCTGAAACAGCCTGAGATGTACCAGGGCAAAACGGTCGCGGAACTGCGCGACCGTATTAAGCTGGATTTCAACCCGAAAGGGCTGGGCAACGAAGCGGCGATTGAACGCGCCGTTGAGTTCTTCCTGAAAGACAGCTTGTCCGTTCATCACCCACAGTGTGTGGCGCACCTGCACTGCCCAAGTCTGGTCGTAAGCCAGGCGGCAGAAGTGCTGATTAACGCCACTAACCAGAGTATGGACTCCTGGGATCAAAGCCCGTCCGCAACCATCATTGAGATCAAACTGATCGAATGGCTGCGTACCCGCGTGGGTTATCAGGCTGGCGACGCAGGTGTTTTCACCAGCGGCGGCACTCAGAGCAACCTGATGGGTCTGATGCTGGCCCGTGATGCATTCTTCGCGCGTCAGGGTCACTCCGTTCAGCAGGACGGTCTGGTGGGCGATCTGCGTAAGATCCGCGTACTGTGCTCCGAAAACGCGCACTTCTCCGTGCAGAAAAACATGGCGCTGATGGGTCTGGGCTACCAGTCCGTGGTGCAGGTGAAAACGGATGAATTCTCCCGTATGGATCTGTCCGATCTGGCGGCGAAAATTGCGCAGTGCAACGCGAACGGCGAGCAGATTCTGGCGATCGTCGCGACAGCCGGTACCACCGATGCCGGTGCTATCGACCCGCTGCGTGCGATTGCTGAACTGGCGGCGAAGCAGAACATCTGGGTACACGTTGATGCGGCCTGGGGCGGGGCGCTGCTGATGTCTGAGCAGTATCGTCATTACCTGGACGGTATTGAGCTGGTGGATTCCGTCACGCTGGACTTCCACAAGCAGTTCTTCCAGACCATCAGCTGCGGCGCGTTCCTGCTGAAAGAAGCACGTCACTATGAACTGATGCGCTATCAGGCTGCCTACCTGAACTCTGAGTTCGACGAAGAGGCGGGCGTGCCAAACCTGGTGTCCAAATCTCTGCAGACGACCCGTCGTTTCGACGCGCTGAAGCTGTGGATGAGCCTGGAAGCACTGGGTCAGGAGCAATACGCCGCGATCATCGATCACGGCGTGACGCTGGCGCAGCAGGTTGCCGCCTACGTGAAAGAGCAGCCTGCTCTGGAACTGGTTATGCAGCCACAGCTGGCAAGCGTGCTGTTCCGCTTCCGTGGCCAGGTGCAGATGGACGATGCGGGTATCGCCCTGCTGAACCAGAAAATTGGTGATGCGCTGCTGGAGTCTGGTCGCGCGAACGTCGGTGTGACCGAGCATAACGGCGTTACCTGCCTGAAGCTTACGCTGCTGAACCCAACCGTGACGCTGGAGGATATTAAAACCCTGCTGTCTTTGGTTGAGCGCACCGCGCAGGAAGTTCTGGCTAAGTAATACAAAACCCCTCTTCCACCGGGAGAGGGGTTATTTTTACAGACCTGCCCACCACATCCTGACTTTTAATCCCCAGTAGCTCGTCCAGCCCGTTGTGGTACTGACCACATTCCCCTTCGATACAATCACTAGCGTCGGCGTTACGCTCACCTGCCACTGTTGTGACACCGCACCGTTTGCATCGTTAATCACCGGCATACTCAGGCTTTTCTTCTCGACCCAGCGAGCCAGCTTCGCATCATCACCGGAACGCATGGCAATACTGATGACGTTACCGCCCTCTTCTGCCAGCTTATCCACCGCCGGTGTCGTATAACGGCAGATGCTACACCACGTTGCCCAGACGTAAATCAGCAGTGGCCGCTCCTGGCTGAGTGCTTCGATATCGTGGCGCTTTCCGTCAATGCTTTGCATTGGGGTGGCGCTAAAACTGGCGGGGAGTGTGGGCTTGCGGTATTGATCCACGCCCCACATCACGGCCAGCGCGAGCAAAAAGAAAATGATCCCTTCCCGCGCCCAACGGCGCAGTCGACTCAATTTACGGTTATCCATTATGACCTCTCGTTGTAACGGAGGTCATCTTAACGGGCTGTTCGGCACGGTGCTGTAAAGAAGTGTCGCGCGATGCTTATTCCTGAGTGTAGCCGTAGTCGTAGTGGCTATAGCCCGAGTTGTAATAGAGCGCAGCGGATTTCACGATATCGTTGAGGATAGCGCCATTCACCTGCACGCCCGTTTGCCGCAGACGCTTCAGTGAGTGCTCGACCTCTTTACCGCTGGTTTTTCCAAAACGGGCAACCAGTAGCGTGGTGGCCGCGGCTCTGGTGATCAGCAATGCATCCGTCACGGCAAGTACGGGTGGGGTGTCGATAATGACGATGTCATAAAGTGTGTCGATCCGTGACATTACCGCCTGGAAGCGTTCACTCATGAGCAAATCAACGGGATGTGAAGGCCGGGGTCCGCAGGTCAGGACATCAAAACCGCCTTTCTCAAAGCGTTGAACCGCGTCCTGCCATTCTACGTTTCCTCCGAGCACGCTGGACAATCCAAGATGATTGTTCAGTTTGAAAATATTGTGGACATACCCCTTGCGCATATCCGCATCAATAAACAAGACTCGCTGTCCCGCCTGAGCCGCAATCGACGCCAGTGAGGTACTGACCAGGGTCTTTCCGCAGTCCTGCGTAGGGCCTGACACCACTACGATCCGGTTTGTTGCATCCATCATCGTAAAATGCAGACTGGTACGGAGCCCGCGCACCGCTTCGATAAACATATCGGTCGGCCGGTCAACAGGCAGGAAAGGTACGTTTGATGTTCTGTGTTTCCAGTGGGAAGCAAACAGGTTCCGCCTGCGCAGATGCGTCTTTTTCCAGAGCCAGACTGAGCGCGGGAGCGTCGCCAGAAGCGGTATTCCCTGCACTTCAAGTTGCTCAGATGACGTAATGCCCCGCTTAAAGGCCGAACGCACGAAAACCGTTCCGGTCGAGAGCATTAACCCCATCAGCATGCCCAGCACAATAATAAGCGCTTTACGCGGTTTAATCGGAATGGGCTGCGTCACGGCCGGGTCAATGATCCGCACGTTTCCAATCGCGCTGGAGCGGGAGATATTCAGCTCCTGCTGCCGCGTCAGAAGTTGCAGGTAGATGGTACGCCCGGATTCCACGTCACGACTCAGGCGTAATATTTCCTGCTGCGTGGAGGGCATGGCTGAAACGCGTTTGTTGAGGCGCGTACGTTCCTGCTCGAGCGTTTGTTTCTTTTCTCGTAACGCGCGGTAAGTGGGGTGATCCTTCTTGAAAAGCTGAGAAACCTCTGCTTCACGGAATGTCAGCTCGTTAAGCTGGTTTTCCACATTAACAACCTGATCCAGGACCGACTTTGCCTCCAGAGACAAGTCGACAGAATCACGCTTCTCTCTGTAGGCATTCAGTCGTGCTTCGGCTTCATCCAGCTCCCGACTGATCTTCGGTAATTGAGTCTGTAAAAACGTCAGGCTCCGGGTATCTTGAGCTTCCTGACGCGCAATATTCTGGCTGAGATAATTTTCAGCGATTGTATTAAGCACTCTGGCGATCTTACCGGGGTCTTCACCCGCTATGGTTAACGCGATCATACCGCTCTGTTTCGCCGATTCAGCAACCGTAAGCCTCTTTTGAATGGCGTTGATCGCTTCAAGTTTCGTGACGGTTTTGAGGATAAATTGGGTACCCGGAACCGCATCGAGGGATGTCACCAGCAGAGATACCCCATCTTTAACCATCGCTTTTCCCACAACGCCGTCTACAGCCAGCGTCTTACCCTCAAGATGAAATCGCCCCTGGTCCTGTGCGGTGAGTAAAAGCGTTTGTGGCTCACCTTCCAGAAGCGGAATAGTCAGTGCGCCAATCGTTATTTCATCAGTTTTTCGTCCCCGAATCTGTTCCCACACAGGACCGATAACAGGGAGTACGCGCCGCTTAACGTGGTATGTTAGCCCGAGTTGATCAACGGTCTCTCCCAGAATCATCCTTGATTTAAGGAGCAGAAGTTCTGGGGCGACATCGGGGGAGAGATCGGACCCGAACTGGCTTAAGCTTTTAAGTAGCGAGTTATCCTGCTTCGCCTCGACCTGCACCAGTGCATCAGCCTGATAAACTGGCGTGGCGCTAAATGCATAAATCCCCGCACATACCGTGAACAGGAGTGTGATACACGCAATCATGATCCGGTGATCAAACATCTCAGCAAGTAACTGAATGAGATCGATTTCATTATTCTGCGGTGTCGCGGCACCAAATTTGTCTGATTTAGAAGACGACATTACTGCTTCATTCCTTGTTGACTCAAACGACGAGCCCATTCCTGACTGGCTTTTCCCAATTGGTTGAAAACATATTCGAAGGCTTCACGACTTTTGTGATACGGGTCGGGAATGTCCTTGGTTTCCAGCCATTGTCCAAATAGCAGCGATTTTCCCCGGTTCTCCGGGGCCATAGTGGCGATAAAACGAAGGTGTTTCGGCTCCATCACCAGAATCAAATCGGATTTTTGTAACAGGCTACGCGTCACCTTGCGGGCAACATGCCCCTCCAGCGAAATACCATGACGCCAGGCCACGGCCTGAGCAGCGGCATCCGCCGGGCATCCTTCGAGACCGAAGATACCTGCCGAGGTCACCTGCCTGCCGGGTAGCTGCTGGCGCAACAGCCGTTCACCCATTGGCGAACGGCAAATATTGCCTGTGCAAACCACTAAGATTGAATTGAACATTATTGCGGCCACGATCTGATATAGCGGACGGTTTCGGTCAGATCGTGAACACCTGTGATAGTCGGCACCAGTTGGGTAATGACGCGATTCCAGCGTGAAAGCGGTGCGGTGGTCACATAGACAATGTCATACGGCTCCAGCTGAAATTCCGTGCTTAGCACCATGGCTGACGCATCTTCTGCATTCAGTTGATAGATGTTGGCAATTTTGTCCGCGTCGCCTTTTTTCGCTACCTGTCGAATCACAAAAATGCCGGTGGCATCGGCCATGTTCTGGTTTAAGCCGCCAGCATTTCCCAGCGCTTCGGCCAGCGTCATGCCGCTACGATCCATTTTAAGGGTGCTCTGTTTAACCACCTCCCCCATCACGAACACTTTCAGCGCGTCGTTTCGGGGAACAAACAAGATATCGCCTGGATAAAGCAGCTTGTTTTGCGTTAAATCGCCGTGCTGCATCAGGGCATAGAGGGAAAGACGTGAGTCCTGACCATTATGCGTGAGTACCACATTCCGCCAGTCGGCATCCGCAGATAGCCCACCAGCAGCGTTGACTGCATCCATCACCGTCAGTGGAATATTGGTAATGGGCTGCTGGCCCGATTTCTCTACCTCACCAGTGATATAGGCTTTTTGCGAACGGAAGGAGGCAATGCTGACATCCACCTGAGGGCTCTCAATGACCTTATCCAGTCGCGCGGTAATCTCTTCACGTATCTGTGAAACTGTTTTGCCCGCTACGTGCAGCTTACCGACATAGGGGTAAAAAAGCGTACCGTCGGCGTTGACCCAGTTGCCCGCATCGCTCGCGCTACGATACTGCCCGGCAGGCGTCGTTAATTCAGGGTGATCCCAGACGGTGACCGTCAGGATGTCGCCTGTGCCAATACGGTATTCCCAGTTTTTGAGCTGCTCATCCAGATTAGGATTCGCCTGAGATTTCGACACGGGCGGACGCAGTTTTTCAATCAACCCAGGGGTCACTGGAAAAATTTCTACACGTTTATCCAGTTGATGATTAATTCCTTCACTCGGCGTAACTTTTTTTCCAGACAGACTTAAGTGCTGACCCGGTGAAAATACACACCCTGTTAACTGGCTAAGAAAAAGAAAGAGTAGTGGGAATGCAGTTGTGTTTTTCATTTATATAAAATGTTGGTTTATCGTTGCGCCAGGCGTTACATCTGCAAAAAGAATGCAACTAACACCATGAAATATAATTAGTTATTATTTTAATGGCATTACCATGAAATTCTAAAAAACGAATACATCCGCTTTAAAAAGCTGAGCCGATGCACAATCGCCTAATTAAATCAAAAGTAATATCACTTCATCCGAAGGCGATACTAAAGGGTATTCCTCAGTAAAGCATTCGCTTAACCGCGCAATTTTGATGCTAAAAGTTATTTTCAGAATAGATTAATAAAAATAACAAATATTAGTAATGGTAAATATCGGCCACGCAAATAAGACCCACACGGTTCGACTACACAAAACTGTCCATTTTTGTTACATTTTTTTCATACACGGCTTGCGTTGATCCTTAAAATGGACTGTCTGCCTTGCTTCATACGCGCGCCCGCAGACAAAACATCTGTAACGATATCACTGGAGAAAAAATGGCTAAGCGTAAATTGCTGCTTCTGGGTGTATTACTGTCTCTGGCGGGATCCGCATTTTCTGCCCCGCAAACCGCCGCTGCGCCATCAGGCATCAAAGCCTATGAGGAACAAGAGTTCATCGCTGATTTCACTAAGTTCAAAATCGGCGATACCGCACCGGCGCAGTATCAAACGCCCGAATACACCATCAAACAGTATCAGTTGCGTAACCTGCCGGCACCGGATGCAGGGACCCACTGGACCTACATGGGCGAAAACTACGTCCTGATTGGCGATGCAGATGGCAAAATCTACAAAGCCTATAATGGGGATATCTTCTATCATCGCTGATACGATCGTCATCCGTCCGTGGCAGGAGAGCGATCGGCCTTTCCTGCGCACGCTCTATCTCCACGCCCGACGCGATGCCTGGCCCTGGCTTGATGACTCTGGCTGGCATCTGGAAGATTTCGACGCCGCTACCCGGGACGAAGCCATCTGGGTTGCGGAGCAGGACGGCCATCGACTGGGGTTTGCTTCCGTCTGGACCAACGATAATTTTCTGCACAACCTGTTTGTTGATCCGCAGTCTCAGAGCCTGGGTGTCGGACATCTGTTACTTGAGCACGTACAGAAAACGTTTACCAGCACGGGTGCATTGAAGTGTCTGGTGAAGAACAGGCGGGCTATTGCGTTTTACCAGCGACATGGCTGGCACATTGAGGCAACGGGTGATTCTCCGGACGGAGAGTACTATCTGATGCATTATCGGCTGAGTTAACGTCGGGTGGCGGCTTCGCCTTACCCGACCTACGTGATGGTGCCATTTGTAGGCCGGGTAAGCGAAGCGCCACCCGGCATTAAAGTGCAGAGGAATTACACCGCGCGGAACGCGATTTCGCTCGGAATGACTTCGCCCTGCCAGTAAAGCTGCGCCGCAACGCGCCCCGCCAGCTGACGATACATATCCGCAAATTCGCTGTCCGGACGGCTAACAACCGTCGGTTTTCCACTGTCCAGATCTTCGCGCAGGGTGATATGCAGCGGCATCTGACCCAGCAGTTGGGTATGATACTGTTCGGCCAGCTTTTCTGCGCCACCAGTACCAAAGATTGGCTCGTGGTGCCCACAGTTGCTGCAGATGTGCATGCTCATGTTCTCAACGATACCAAGTACCGGCACCTCCACTTTTTCGAACATGACGATGCCTTTTTTGGCGTCGATCAGCGCGATGTCCTGCGGTGTGGTCACCACCACAGCGCCCGTTACCGGAATGTTCTGCGCCAGCGTCAGCTGGATATCACCGGTACCCGGCGGCATATCCAGCACCAGATAATCGAGATCCGGCCACATGGTTTCCTGCAGCATCTGCATCAGCGCTTTGCTGGCCATCGGGCCGCGCCAGACCATGGCGTTATCGTCAGTCACCAGGTAACCGATTGAGTTGGTCGCCAGCCCATGCGCCACGATCGGCGCCATATGCGTACCGTCCGGCGAGGTTGGACGCTGGTTTTCCGCACCCAGCATGTTTGGAATGGACGGACCATAGATATCGGCATCGAGAATACCCACCTTCGCCCCTTCCGCCGCCAGCGCAAGCGCCAGGTTTACTGCAGTAGACGATTTGCCCACCCCGCCTTTACCTGAGCTCACGGCGATGATGTTTTTCACCCCGTTCACGCCAGGCTGATTCTTCACACGCTTCAGCGTGGCGATGCTGTGGCTCAGCTTCCAGTCGATCGCTTTCGCTCCGGTAATGCGCAGCAGCTCAGAGCTGGTCTGCTCTTTCAGCGCATCAAAGGCGGTGCTCCAGACGAAGGGCATCTGCAGCTCAATGTGCAGCGTATCGTCCAGCCACGCAACGTGGTGTAACGCTTTCAGCGTCGTGAGATTATGTTTCAGGGTTGGATGCTGAAAGTTAGCCAGCGTCCCGGCGACCATTGCTCGTAAGGCTTCCGGTGATTTGGCCTGGGATTGAGAACTCATCCCGACTCCTTTGTTCTTGTGAATAAGACCTTAGACAACAAGTTTACCTGAAAGGCCGCGGTTTGTGCTTACTTAATAATGCCCCTTTTGGTAATATCGAAAACCCTTTTCACAGTTAAAAGAAGTAATGCCTACTATGACTCAAGTCGCGAAAAAAATTCTGGTAACGTGCGCCCTGCCGTACGCCAACGGCTCAATCCACCTCGGCCACATGCTGGAGCATATCCAGGCTGATGTCTGGGTCCGTTACCAGCGAATGCGCGGCCACGAGGTAAACTTCATCTGTGCAGACGATGCTCACGGCACGCCGATCATGCTAAAAGCGCAGCAGCTGGGTATCTCCCCGGAACAGATGATTGCCGAAATGAGTCAGGAGCATCAGACCGATTTTGCTGGCTTTGACATTAGCTATGACAACTATCACTCCACCCACAGCGACGAGAACCGTGAGCTGTCAGAGCTAATCTACACGCGTCTGAAAGAGAACGGTTTTATCAAAAACCGCACCATCTCTCAGCTGTACGATCCGGAAAAAGGCATGTTCCTGCCGGACCGTTTCGTCAAAGGCACCTGCCCGAAATGCAAATCACCGGATCAGTACGGCGATAACTGCGAAGTGTGTGGCGCAACTTACAGCCCGACTGAGCTTATCGAGCCGAAATCCGTGGTGTCCGGCGCTACGCCTGTGATGCGTGATTCCGAGCACTTCTTCTTTGACCTGCCATCCTTCAGCGAAATGCTGCAGGCGTGGACCCGCAGCGGCGCGCTGCAGGAGCAGGTGGCGAACAAGATGCAGGAGTGGTTCGAATCCGGTCTGCAACAGTGGGATATCTCCCGCGATGCGCCGTACTTCGGCTTCGAAATCCCGAACGCACCGGGCAAATACTTCTACGTCTGGCTGGACGCACCAATCGGCTACATGGGCTCCTTCAAGAACCTGTGCGACAAGCGTGGCGACACCGTCAGCTTCGACGAATACTGGAAGAAAGATTCCACTGCCGAGCTGTATCACTTCATCGGTAAAGACATCGTTTACTTCCACAGTCTGTTCTGGCCAGCAATGCTGGAAGGCAGCAACTTCCGCAAGCCGACCAACCTGTTCGTGCACGGCTACGTGACGGTTAACGGCGCGAAGATGTCTAAATCTCGCGGGACGTTCATTAAAGCCAGCACCTGGCTGAACCACTTCGACGCGGATAGCCTGCGCTACTACTACACGGCGAAGCTCTCCTCTCGCATCGACGACATTGACCTGAACCTGGAAGATTTCGTCCAGCGCGTGAACGCGGACATCGTCAACAAGGTGGTGAACCTGGCATCCCGTAACGCAGGCTTTATCGCCAAACGCTTTGACGGCGTGCTCTCCGCAGAGCTGGCCGATCCTGAGCTGTATAAAACCTTCACTGACGCCGCCGCTGCGGTTGGCGAAGCGTGGGAAAGCCGTGAATTCGGTAAAGCCATTCGTGAAATCATGGCGCTGGCAGATGTTGCCAACCGCTATGTAGACGAGCAGGCGCCATGGGTGGTTGCCAAACAGGAAGGCCGCGACGCCGACCTGCAGGCGATCTGCACCATGGGTCTGAACATGTTCCGCGTGCTGATGACCTGGCTGAAACCGGTTCTGCCGCAGCTGGCCGCGCGTGCTGAAGCCTTCCTGAACACCGAACTGACCTGGGATGCTATCCAGCAGCCGCTGCTCAGCCACAAGGTGAACACCTTCAAAGCGCTGTATAACCGCATTGAGATGAAGCAGGTTGAAGCCCTGGTCGAAGCCTCTAAAGAAGAGGTGAAGGCCGCTACAGCACCGGTGACCGGCCCGCTGGCGGACGATCCGATTCAGGAAACCATCACCTTTGACGATTTCGCCAAAGTTGACCTGCGCGTAGCGCTGATTGAAAACGCGGAATTCGTGGAAGGCTCTGACAAGCTGCTGCGCCTGACGCTGGATCTGGGCGGCGAGAAGCGCAACGTCTTCTCCGGCATCCGTTCAGCCTACCCGGATCCACAGGTGCTGATTGGCCGTCAGACCGTGATGGTGGCGAACCTGGCACCGCGTAAAATGCGCTTCGGCATCTCTGAAGGGATGGTGATGGCCGCAGGCCCCGGCGGGAAAGACATTTTCCTGTTAAGCCCTGACGAAGGCGCGAAGCCGGGTCAGCAGGTGAAATAACAAAAAAGCCGGAGATTATCTCCGGCTTTTTTGTTCTCCCTCTCCCTGTGGGTGTACGGTCCGGGGACATGGTAGACAG
>NZ_JTLF01000286.1:0-135 GCF_000798855.1 Enterobacter sp. ZOR0014
CGCGGTTACCCGTGAATGCCTGGGTAATTTTGTAGGATGATGCACCCGCTTCCTGAGCCTGCGCCGCGATTTTAGCTTCTGCCCCGTCAATGGTAGAGGCGGTTGCGGTCACAGTCTGTGCAGCGAAAGAACCGA
>NZ_JTLF01000286.1:145-362 GCF_000798855.1 Enterobacter sp. ZOR0014
TTATTCAGTTCAGCAGTCATGTGTACGCGGTTACCCGTGAATGCCTGGGTAATTTTGTAGGATGATGCACCTGCTTCCTGAGCCTGTGCCGCGATTTTAGCTTCTGCACCGTCGATGGTAGAGGCGGTTGCGGTCACAGTCTGTGCAGCGAAAGAACCGAAAGAAGCAGCCAGAGCGATTACAGCGACAAAAGTTTTGATGCTTTTCATGATATAAA
>NZ_JTLF01000104.1:0-573 GCF_000798855.1 Enterobacter sp. ZOR0014
GCAGATAAGCGATATTACGCAACCTTCTCTGCCAGGGAATGGGGTTGCGAGCAGCCGTCGGAGCAATGGTCGCCATGCTCAGACTTTCACGCTTCGTCAAATCGCGTCTCAGGGCTTTCAAAAGTCCGTATATAGATACCAGTAATATCACTGAGAAGGGTAATGCACTCGCTATTGTCACCGTTTGCAGGGCGCTTAGCCCACCCGCAATCAGAAGTGCAATTGCAACAATCCCCATGAGCGACGCCCAGAAGATGCGTTGCCAGACGGGTGTGTTTGCCACCCCACCTGATGCCAGAGTATCCACAACCATTGCCCCGGAGTCAGCAGACGTGACAAAGAAGACGATGACCATCGCCATTGCAATGAATGACAGCACGGAGGAGAACGGGAAATGCTCCAGGAAATTAAACAGGGCCAACGCGACATCCTGCTGAACGGTATTGGCGAGGTCGGTCGCCCCCTGGTTCATAATGAGATAGATTGCGCTGTTACCAAATACCGTCATCCACATGAGCGTAAAGCCGGCGGGAACAAACAGCACGCCGGTAACAAACTCGCGAATGGTTCGAC
>NZ_JTLF01000026.1:0-23263 GCF_000798855.1 Enterobacter sp. ZOR0014
GAACATCCGGAGGCTGTGTCTTATTGTGCTAAAGATATCTGATAGCGTGCTCAAAGGGATTTCACCCGCGGAGATAAAATGAACAAAAATACTCTAATCCTTGTTGTTGAAGATGAAGACGACATTGCTGAAATACTGATGAGTTACTTAGAGCGTTCAGGGATGAAAACGCTGAGGGCCAGACAGGGCGAGCAGGCGATAGCGCTTAATCGCCTTCATAAACCGGATCTCATCTTGCTGGACATTCATCTGCCCGTATGCGACGGCTGGAGCGTCCTCACGACGCTTCGTCAGGAAAGTTCCGTGCCCGTCATTATGGTTTCTGCCCTCGATCAGGACGTAGATAAACTCATGGGGCTGAGGCTTGGCGCAGATGATTACGTTATCAAGCCTTTTAACCCTTCTGAAGTTGTCGCGCGGGTTGAAGCGGTGCTGCGCAGAACCAAACCCGCTATTCAGCAGGCGGGGGCCGCGCCTCTCAGGACGCCTTTTATTACGGTCTATCCGGATGATTTCTACGTTGAGGTTACCGTGGGACCTGAAGTGATCTCCCCGGTGTTAACGACGACGGAATTTAAGCTTCTTACGTATCTGGTCAGATATCCGCGAAAGGTCTGCTCCCGCGAAGAGTTACTCAACGCATGTCTTCCGGAA
This sequence comes from Enterobacter sp. ZOR0014, assembly GCF_000798855.1. NCBI lineage: Bacteria > Pseudomonadati > Pseudomonadota > Gammaproteobacteria > Enterobacterales > Enterobacteriaceae > Enterobacter > Enterobacter sp. ZOR0014. The sequence goes on from NZ_JTLF01000026.1 coordinate 655, forward strand.
GGTGATACCCTCGACAGAACAGTAGATAGCCATATGAGCAAGCTGCGTAAAAAACTTGAGCTAGCGGGGCTTTACGGCGTCCCTGAGAGCATCAGGGGCATGGGTTACCGGCTTGGGGAGAAAAAATGAACAGAGAGTCTGTCCTGAGTCGTCAGATCTTAACGTACATGATTTTGCTGACGTTTACGATCATTGCCATTTCCATACTGGGCTCCTGGTTTTTTTACTCCTTTATTCTGGATCACCTCCCCGGCGGCGCTGCTGCGGGGGAAGACGAGCAGATGACCCTGTGGGACTGGGTGTGGATCGGGACAGCAACAACAATCAGTCTGATATTCGCGGTTTTTTTAACGATCAAACTTTCCTCGCGGATACTCACCCCGCTAAACGCGGTCGCGTCCAGCCTGAAAAAAATTTCGCAGGGCCAACTGGATGCCCGGGCTTATTGTGCCAGTTCCAGGCTGGGAGAGATCAATCACCTGGTCATGGATTTCAATGAAATGGCGGAAAAACTGCAGACGCTGGATATGCAGCGTAAATCCTGGAATGCCGCCATTGCCCATGAACTCAGAACCCCGGTCACGATTTTACGCGGACGACTTCAGGGTCTGGTAGACGGCGTTTTTGAACCGGATCCGGTGCTTTTTAATAATCTTCTCAGGCAGACCGAAGGGTTAACCCGCCTGATTGAAGATCTACGGGTTGTCAGCTCTGACGGTGGGGCGGGTTATACGTTGTCTAAATCCAGAACGGATCTCAACGGGACAATACAGGACGCGCTTGATACGTTCATGCCCGAATTTAAACGTAATCAGTTTACGATAAAGACAGCGTTGAGGGAGCAGCGTTGTGTGTTCGATCCGTTGCGTATCAACCAGTGTCTGGCCGTTCTGTTTGACAACGCATTACACTATTCAACCTCGCGGACGCTTATTGTCAAAAATGGCGTGTCTGATAAAGGCAATTATATTCTTATTCAGGATGGCGGACCGGGCATCCCTGAGGCCTTCCACGATTTTTTATTTCAGCCTTTTCAGCGGGATAATGGCGCCAGGGCATTGAATCCCGAAGGGTGTGGTTTAGGCTTATCGGTGGTAAAAGCCATCATGCTGGCCCATGGTGGCGATGTCACTTATACCTTATCAAAGCAAAACCACTCAATATTTAAACTCACCTGGCCCGACCCGTGAGTTTCAGCGGCAGATTAAATGTGCTTGCTGGCGATAAATGCCATATTTGTCCTAGCTTAGCATCCCATTCCTGTGGGGTAATCGTCAGTTTACCGCGTCTCGGGCTTAGGGTTATTTCACTGAAATAGATTTCATCTTTTTTTAGCATAAGATCAACGCGGCAGTAATCAATTCCCTGCGCCAGCTCCTGGGAGGCCAACAATGCTTGTCGGAATAAAAGCGGTTCGCCAGGATCTGCTGAAGTATTCGGATATTCCATCTGGAAAGGTTGTAAGTTCCAGTGCCTGTCATAAACGTTGATAAACCCTTTCCCGTTATCATCCGTAAAATCCGCTTCAACATAGTGGGCAACGCCATGAAAGCAATGGATCCTCAACATTTCGGGCGTTGTATTCCTGTCAGCATCGTCGAAGAGATCGACAAATGGCTCGCAAAGTATACTCGGCGTAATGTTTTTGTACTGCCATTCGCGCGTGGTGTAGTACAGATTTTTCTTTAACGCGAGGCTCAGTTTTTTACAGGCTTCCCTGTCATTAAAGTGCGCTTTGTCGGTACATATTATTGTGCTACCACTGTCATGGTTGCACTTAAGGACGAATTTGTCAGGAAGTACGGAAAAATCAATTTGCGACGCCCTGGTATAAACACCAAGTAATGGCACCGTTTTCACGCGCGTAGTTCTGGAAGAAACGTATTCCCGAACGGCGAGTTTATCGGCAAGCATTGTATAGACGTTATTATGGTCATAGACCAGACGATGGCATATTTTTTCACTCAACGTCGAGGGTGATTTAATGTCAGGGGTTTTCCCGGTTGTTCTCCTGAGCCTCACAGTATGGAAGTGCAGGTCCGTCATTAAAAATGAACGACATTTTCTGATGAGATACTCAGTGTATTTTAGAACATAAGTGGCGGTGATCATTTTTTCTCCTCCGTAATGTCCTGATATTCTGGAGAAGAACTGTTGATGGATATTGCGTAAAATATGGAGCAAGGATGGAGACGAAAATTAAAAGGATTAAATAACGTACGCAGGTTATTTAATCCTTGATTTAGCGGGGGGGTTACCGTTGTGCTTAGCGGTCCTTTCTCCACGCATCGGCGGTCAGCGCTTCACCGAAATGACCGGCAATCAGTCGTTTCGTCAGCTCATGAAGCGGAGAGGCCATGACATCCGCTGTGCTGCCACGCTCGACAACTTCCCCCTGGTGCATCACCATCACCTGGTCGCTGATGTGCTTCATCATTCCGAGATGTTGGGTAACGTAGATATAGGAGATACCCTGTTTTTCCTGCAACTCCAGCATCAGGTTAATCAGTTGCGAACGCATCGACATATCCAGTGAGGCAAGCGCTTCGTCGGCAATGATTACCTTCGGGCGCAAAATCAACGCGCGCGCCAGACCCAGGCGCTGTTTCTGGCCGGGGGCCAGCATATGGGGATAGTAGCTTTCGTGATCCGGTAACAGTCCCACCATGCGCAGGGTTTCAAAGACGCGCTTTCGTCGCGCCTCGGGCTCCAGCTCGGTGTTCAAACGCAGAGGAAAATCCAGAATCTGCGAAATACGCTGGCGGGGATTGAGCGAGGTTGACGGATCCTGGAAGATCATGCGGATACGCTGGCTGCGGAAAGAGTAATCTCCAAACGCCAGAGGATGATCGTCAATCAACACTTCTCCAGCGGTAGGCTCTACCATGCCGGCAAGCATCTTCGCCAGCGTCGATTTCCCGGAACCGTTTTCGCCAATAATCGCCAGCGTCTGTTTTTCACGCAGGGTAAAACTTAGCGGCTTTACCGCCTCGACAGTCTGACGATGAAACAGCCCCGTACGATAGCGAAAGGTCTTACTCAGGTTGCGGACTTCCAGTAAGGTTTCGACCATTTCACTCTCTCTCCATGTTCAGCGGGAAATGACAGGCGTAAAGATGATTTTTGGCGCCGGTCAGGCGTGGTGTCTCAATACATTTACGCTGAGCATACGGGCAACGAGGCCCAAGACGGCAGCCTATCGGTAAGGATTCCAGCAGCGGAATCGCCCCTGGCAAGGTATTCAGGCGGCTCTTGTGCGGCATGGCGCTGCCAAAATCAGGAATAGCCCGGATAAGCGCCTGCGTATACGGATGATGCGGGGCGTTGATCAGGTCTTCGCTGGGGGCGGTTTCGACCGTTTGCCCGCAGTACATAACATCAATTTTGTCCGCCCATTTGCTTAACATCTGCAGGTCATGGCTGATCAGCAAAATGGTGGTGTTGTTATTCTGGTTCAGACGTGACAGCAGGCGGAAAATTTGCGCCTGCGTGGTCGGCTCCATCGCGTTGGTGGGTTCATCCGCAATCAGCAAGCGCGGCTGATTAGCCAGCGCGATAGCAATCATCACCTTCTGACATTCACCGTCGGTAAGCTCATACGGGAAGCTGCGCATCGCGTCTTTATGATCTTTGATCCCGACGCGGTGCAACAGTTCGATGGCGCGACGTTTACGCCAGCCGAAACGCTGCCACCAGCGGCCTTTATAGGTCCAGCCGGGGATGTTCTGCATGAGCTGTTTACCCACGCGCTCGGACGGATCGAGACAGGATTGCGGCTCCTGGAAGATCATCGAGACGTTGTGGCCAACCAGCTTACGCCGCTCGCGCGGGGAGAGGCGCAGCAGGTCAATGTCGTCGAAGCGCATACGGTCGGCGGTCACGCGCCAGTTGTCTTTCGCCACGCCGCAGATAGCTTTGGCGATCAGGCTTTTCCCTGAGCCAGATTCACCCACCAGCCCGCGAATTTCACCCTCAGCAAGCGTGATACTGATGCGATCGACGGCCTTAACCCAGCCTTCACCGGTTTTGAATTCGATAGTGAGGTTGCGGATATCAAGAAGTGGCATTATTGCACCCCCGCGTTAATTGCACGGCGAATACCGTCGCCCAGCAGGTTGATCAGCAATACGCTCACCATAATCGCCGCCCCCGGCAGCATGACTGTCCACGGCGCCACGTAGATTAACTCCAGCGCGTCACCGAGCATTGCGCCCCATTCAGGTGACGGCAACTGGGCGCCAAGGTCGAGGAAGCCGAGCGCAGCAATATCGAGAATCGCCATCGACAGCGCACGGGTGATCTCGGTGACCAGCCCGGCGGCGATATTCGGCAGAACGGCAAACCACAGGATGTTGAAGGTGGTCGCGCCGTCCAGACGGGCGGCGACGACATACTCTTTTTCCAGCTCGTCATGCACCATGCTGTAAACCGAACGCACGATGCGGGGCAGGATTGCCAGCCAGACGGCAAACATCGCATGCGACAGATGCGGTCCGGCAAAAGCAACCACAATGATCGCCAGCAGCAGAGACGGAATCGACAGCAGGGTGTCCAGAATGTGGTTCAGTACCGCCGAACGCAGGCCATGCGTGGATCCCGCAAAAATACCGAGCGCCAGTCCACAGACTGTCGCCGCAAGCGTGACCACAAATGCGCCACCCACCGTCGGGGCAGCGCCGCTTAACAGGCGACTCAATACGTCACGTCCGAGGTCGTCAGTGCCGAGGAAGAAAGAGACTTCGCCGTAGCGTGACCAGGAAGGCGGCAGAAGCTGATAGCCGAGGAACTGCTGGTCAATGCCATACGGGGCAAACCACGAGCCAAAGAGGCAGAGTAATACCAGCCCGGCGCAGCCATAAAGGCCGATCATCGCCGTGGTGTCACCATAGAACTTACGCCACACGGTACGCAGCGCACCGGGTGTGCGCTTTTCACTGTATACGTTATCGTAAGGCATACCATTCCTTATGCTTCAACGGGTTAGCCATCGCACCCAAAATATCGGACAACACGTTAACAATAATCACCAGCGAACCAATCACCATCACACCCGCTGAAATAGCGGCGTAGTCCTGCTGGCGAATCGCGTTGATCATCCATCGTCCCAGCCCTGGCCAGCTAAAGACCATCTCGGTGATCATCGCCAGAGTGAGCATGGTGGAGAACTGCAGCCCCAGACGCGGAATCACCGGCGGTAGCGCGTTATGAAGAACGTTGCGGCGCAGAATGGTCAGGCGTGACAAACCCCGCGTGGCGGCGGCTTTGACATAGTTCTGGTCAAACACCTCGATGGTGCTCAGGCGCATCAGGCGAATCACTTCCGTGGTCGGGGCGACGGCCAGCGTCAGTACCGGCAACACCATATGGCGCACGGCGCTGACGATCATCTCATGACGCCACACTGAATCGGACAGCCAGGCGTCAATAATGGCAAAACCCGTCACCGATTTCACCGTATAGAGCAGGTCGAAGCGGCCCGAGACCGGTAGCCAGCCCATCGTCAGCGAGAAGAAGAGCGTTAACAGCAGCGCCAGCCAGAATACCGGGATGGAGAAGCCTAACAGGGCGAGGGCGCTGATGAACTTATCCTGCCATTTGTTGCGATAGATCCCGGCCAGCATACCCACGGGGATCCCCACCATCAGGGCAAAACCGAAGGCCAGAATGCACAGCTCCATCGTGGCCGGAAAAACCTCTTTCAACTGGTCGGAGATAAGCTGCCCGTTGATGCTGGACACCCCGAAATCCCAGTGCAGCAGACCGTTAAACCAGAACAGCCAGGCATCCCACAACGATGAGCCCTGAAGCGGGGCGTGCGGCGTAAAATAGCTCAGGCTGAAACCGACAAAGGTCAGCAGAAAGAGCGTCACCAGCAGCAGCAGGAGTCGGCGCAAGGTAAAAATAATCATGGTTTTTTCACCTCTTGTTCTTTTTCGCGCGAGACGCCCGCGAACGAGGCATTGCCGAACGGACTCAGCACCAGACCTTTAATATCATAGCGATAGGCCTGGAGACGCAGGGAAGAGGCCAGCGGCAGCACGGGCAACTCCTCGGCGAGGATTTTCTGCGCTTCATCATAAGCATCGATGCGTGAGGCCAACTGTTGGGAAGAGAGCGCTTTTTGCAGCACGGCGTCAAACTCCCGGTTACACCAGTGAGCGTAGTTGGTCTGCGAGTTGATCGCCGCACAGCTCAGCAGCGGCCGGAAAAAACTGTCCGGGTCGTTACTGTCGGTAGCCCAGCCGGTCAGCGTAAGATCGTGATTCATGTCCATCAGGCGCGCCTCCTGGAAACGACCTTCAACCGGCACGATGATCACCTTGACGCCCACCTGTGCCATATCTGCCTGTAACAGTTCGGCCGTTTTCAGCGGGCTCGGGTTCCACGCCTGGGAACTGGTCGGCACCCAAAGCTGGAGGGTGAGGTTTTCCGCGCCCAGCGCTTTCAGTTGTTCGCGTGCTTTTGCCGGATTGTATTCCGTAATTTTAGCTTCACCGTCGTAGGCCCACGAGGCGCGCGGTAAAATAGAGGCCGCGGTTTCCGCCGTGCCGTAGTAGATCGACTGCATCAGACGCTGGTTGTTAATCGCCAGCGCCAGGGCATGACGGACGGCAGGGTTGTTCAACGGCGGCTTATCCGTGTTAAAGGCCAGATAAGCGATGTTCATTCCCGGGCGTAGCGTCAGACGCAGACGCGGATCGTCACGCAAAATAGTGAGCTGGCTGGCGGCAGGCCAGGCGAGCACGTCACATTCCCCGGTGAGCAGTTTTGAGAGACGTCCCGTTCCGCCGGAGCCGAGGTCAACCACCACCTGCGGCATCAGCGGCGTGCCGCGCCAGAAATGTTCATGACGCTGCAGGCGGATATATTGCCCCGCACGGTATTCCGCCAGCTGGAACGGACCGGTGCCCACCGGTTGGCGATCGAGCAACTCCTGGCGATCTTTTTTCGCAAGCTGCGACGCATATTCAGCAGACATGACGGACGCATAGTGGGTCGCCAGATGCCAGAGGAAGGAGGCATCCGGGCGCGTTAGCGTAAATTCAACCGTTCGGTTATCCAGCTTACGCACGCTCTTAACCGTGTCGGCAAACTGCAGACTGTCGAAGTAAGGGAAATGATCGCCATTGACGTTATGCCACGGATGATTGCGATTAAAGATCCGCTGGAAGGTAAAGACCACATCGTCCGCATTCAGCTTGCGCGTGGGGGTAAACCACGGCGTGCGCTGAAACGCGACATCATTGCGCAGGTGGAAGCGGTAGGTTGCACCGTTGTCCAGCACTTCCCAGCTTTCCGCAAGCTCAGGGACCAGACGGTAGGTGTACGGGTCGACATCAAGCAGACGGTCATACAATTGCGCGGCAAGCGTATCGACAATCAGGCCGCTGCCCGCTTTTTGCGGGTTGAAGGTATCCACCTGGCCGCTCACGCAATAGACGAAGCCACTGTCACGGATGTCAGGCTGCGAAGTCTGCCCCGGCGCGGCAAAAGCCATGCTGCTGAACAGACCGAGTGCAAAAAAGGACGATAAAACCAGACGCATAATTTTTAAGGTTTTTAGGTTCGATCTGCAAAGTGTATCGCACTTACGCCTGCTTCGTAAAAATGTCTGCGGGTAAGTGCCGATATTGTCAGCGCATTTGATGCTTTTTGAGCAATGCCCGTAACTGATGGTAGGTCAGACCCAGGAGTTCAGCCGCCCGTTTCTGGTTATATTTCGCCGTCTTCAGGCTTTGCTCCAGCAATTGTTGTTCCTGGTCGTGCTGGAACTGACGTAAATCAAGAGGGAGGGCGGGGGCGTGGTCAGACGATGAGGGGGCGGTGACCGGCGGCGCATGACGCTGAAAAGGATCGATAATGATGTTATCCAGTTCCGCCTCGCTGCTGCCGTGGCGGTAGACAGAGCGCTCCACGACGTTTTTCAGTTCGCGAATATTTCCCGGCCAGTGATAGGCCAGTAGCGTCTCCTTTGCATAATCGCTGAAGCCGGGGAACAGAGGCAGGCCGAGCTCGCGGCACATCTGAATCGCAAACTGGTCTGCGAGCAGCATAATGTCACTTCTTCGCTCGCGCAGGGGGGGAAGCTGAACAACGTCAAAGGCCAGGCGGTCGAGCAGATCGGCTCTGAATTTCTCCTCCGCGACCCTCTCCGGCAGATTGGCGTTGGTGGCGCACACCAGACGCACGTTAACCTGCAGCGGCTGGCTACCGCCGACGCGCTCCAGTTCGCCATACTCAATGACGCGCAGCAGTTTTTCCTGCACCAGCATGGGCGCGGTGGCGAGTTCATCAAGAAACAGCGTACCGCCGTCGGCGCGCTCAAACCGTCCCGGATGGCGCTTCTGGGCGCCGGTAAAGGCGCCTGCTTCGTGGCCGAAAAGCTCTGTATCGAGCAGGTTTTCATTCAGCGCCGCGCAGTTTAACGAGATAAAGGGGCCGTCCCAGCGTCCGGATAAATAGTGCAGGCGGTTGGCAATCAGTTCCTTACCCGTGCCGCGCTCGCCGATAATCAGCACCGGCTTGTTGAGCGGTGCAAGACGAGACACCTGTTCCAGCACCTCCAGAAAGCTGTTTGCTTCCCCGAGTAAATTGTCTTTGTATCCAACCATGATGAAATTAACCACTCCTTAGCGATATTCACCAGGTCAGCATAGTTCTTCATTGCGTATAAATCAAACACATCAAGAAAAATCAATAAGATAAAAAACTGGCACGGGAATTGTATTATCTCAACAGCAGGGCATTGCCCGACCACAGAAATAAGAGGATTTTTATTATGGGTATTTTTTCTCGTTTTGCCGACATCGTGAACGCCAACATCAACTCACTGCTGGAAAAGGCGGAAGACCCGCAAAAGCTGGTGCGTCTGATGATTCAGGAGATGGAAGACACGCTGGTTGAAGTGCGTTCTACCTCTGCTCGCGCGCTTGCTGAGAAAAAACAGTTAACGCGCCGGATTGAGCAGGCCACCGCCCAGCTCAATGAATGGCAGGAAAAAGCGGAACTCGCCCTGCGTAAAGATAAAGAAGATCTGGCTCGTGCGGCGCTGATTGAAAAACAGAAGCTGACGGACATGGTCGCGACGCTTGAGCATGAAGTGACGCTGGTGGATGACACCCTCACCCGCATGAAAAAAGAGATTGGTGAGCTCGAAAATAAACTGAGCGAAACCCGCGCACGTCAGCAGGCGCTGTCGCTGCGTCATCAGGCGGCAAGCTCTTCCCGCGACGTACGCCGTCAGCTGGACAGCGGCAAGCTGGATGAGGCCATGGCGCGATTTGAGTCTTTCGAGCGTCGCATCGATCAGATGGAAGCGGAAGCAGAAAGCCACAGCATCGGGAAGCAAAAGTCACTGGATCAACAGTTTGCCGACCTGAAAGCGGACGATGAAATCAGCGAGCAGCTGGCGGCATTGAAAGCCAAAATGAAGCAAGATAACCAATAATACTGTTGCGGCACCTGAGCGTGCCGCTATGCATCCTAAGACAAGGAGTACACATGAGCGCGCTTTTTCTGGCCATTCCCCTGACGATTTTCGTGCTGTTTGTTTTGCCGATTTGGCTATGGCTGCACTACAGCAACCGTTCTTCACAAGGCGATCTTTCCCAGAGTGAACAGCAACGTCTTGCGCAGCTTACCGAACAGGCGAATAAGATGCGTGACCGCATTCAGGCGCTGGAAGCGATCCTGGATGCAGAACATCCAAACTGGAGGGATCGTTAATGACCGGACTGAATCTGAACAAAAAGTTGTGGCGAATCCCACAGCAGGGAATGGTGCGCGGCGTTTGTGCCGGGCTGGCACACTATCTTGACGTTCCGGTAAAACTGGTTCGTGTGGTGACGGTACTGTCTATTTTCTTCGGTCTGGCGTTTATCACGTTCGTGGCATACATCGTACTGTCGTTTGTCCTTGATCCCATGCCCGACGGAGAACTGGCCGCGGAAAGTGCGCCAACCAGTAACGATCTTCTGAACGCGGTTGACGAGCAACTGGCCGCAGGGGAGAAGCGGTTACGTGAAATGGAACGTTATGTCACGTCGGATACCTTTACGCTGAGAAGTCGTTTTCGTCAGCTTTAAGAGAGAATTTATATGAAGCAAAACTGGCAACAGGCCGGTCATAAGGTAAAACCCGGCCTGAAAATCGCAGGTAAGCTGGTTCTGATGACGGCATTACGTTACGGCCCGGCAGGTGTGGCGGGTTGGGCGATCAAATCTGTTGCCCGTAAGCCGGTCAGAATGTTGCTGGCCGTAGCGCTCGAACCAATGCTGCAAAAAGTGGCAAAACGGCTATCGCGCCGTTACTTATCTCGCTAATTCACACGCGCGTCAGCCCCTACTTTCCCAGAGAAGGGCTGGCGCCGTCTCAAACATTTCCCTCCCTTTAATGTGCTTTCTTTGCGGCAGCTCACAATACTGAGCAGAGCCGCTTTGGAATTGCGTTTTTCAGCCTCCCGCTTCGTTGACAGATATTTTTCATGGGAGTAGATTGCCCCTCGTGGGACCGCTACCATGGAAAATAAAGTGAACGCAAAAATTAAAAAACTTATCAATCATATCTACGGTGAATCATTTTCTGACGCACATTTAGACGTGTTATTATCAAAGCTTGAGCAAGCCGCTATTGATATTACAGAAAAGCGCAAATCAGGCTGGGATGAAAAAGATGTTGTCCTGATTACTTACGCCGATCAGTTCTCCGCGAAAGGGGAGAAAGCGTTGCCGGTGTTTACCCGCTTTTATAATGAATGGCTTGCCCGCACGTTTTCCCATGTCCATCTTTTACCTTTTTATCCGTGGTCCTCTGATGACGGATTTTCCGTTATTGATTACCACAGCGTCGCGCCTGAAACCGGAAGCTGGCAGGATGTTGCTGAATTAAAACAGTCTGCCAGCTTAATGTTTGACTTCGTGTGCAACCATATGTCAGCAAAAAGTGAATGGTTTGCTAATTATCTTGCGCAGAAGCCGGGCTTTGACGATTTCTTTATTTCTGTCGATCCTGAAACTGATTTATCTGCCGTGACGCGGCCCCGTGCATTACCGCTGCTGACGCCATTTAAGCTGCATGATGGAAGCGTGCGTCATCTTTGGACCACGTTCAGTGATGACCAGATCGATCTCAACTTCGCCTCGCCTCAGGTACTGATTGCGATGGTTGACGTACTGCTCCATTACCTGGCGGAAGGGGCGCGTTACATTCGCCTCGACGCCGTTGGGTTTATGTGGAAGATTCCAGGAACCAGCTGCATCCATCTTGAGCAGACACACTGCCTTATCCAGCTTTTCCGTGCGATTACCGACGCTGTGGCACCCGGCACGGTGATCATTACCGAGACAAACGTCCCGCATAAAGACAATATCTCGTACTTCGGTGATGGTGAAAATGAAGCCCAGATGGTCTATCAGTTCTCCTTGCCACCGCTGGTGCTGCATGCTGTTCATCGTCAGGATGTAAAAGCACTTTGCCAGTGGGCGGGTTCGCTGGCGCTGCCTTCAACAAAAACGACCTGGTTCAACTTCCTGGCGTCTCATGACGGTATCGGCCTGAACCCGTTACGCGGCATTCTTCCGGAGTCAGAAATACTGTCACTGGTTGAAAAACTTCAGCAGGAAGGGGCGCTGGTTAACTGGAAAAATAATCCTGACGGAACGCGCAGTCCTTACGAAATCAATGTGACCTATCTGGACGCATTAAGCTCGCAAGACAGCCCGGATGATGAACGTATTGCGCGGTTTATTCTGGCACATGCTGTACTGTTGAGTTTCCCGGGTGTACCTGCCGTATATATTCAAAGCATTCTTGGCTCGCGTAACGATTATGAAGGCGTTGAACGCCTCGGCTATAACCGCGCGATAAACCGCAAGAAATACACCGCCGGTCAGGTTGACCTTGAGCTCAATAATAAACAAAGCATTTGCCATAAAATCTATTCCCGTTTAAGCGAGTTTATTGCTATTCGTCGTGGGGAACGCGCATTTCATCCTGATGCTCAGGCAATGTTTGAATCACTTGATGAACAGATTCTTAAAATTGTTCGCGTGGCTGATAATGGAGAAAGAATTACCGCGCTATTTAATTTTAGTCATAACGTTCATACCGTTTACGAGAAAGTGCTTTCCGGTGTGGAATTGCTATCAGGACAGGCTATTGACGGTACGGAACTGACCCTCAATCCATGGCAGGTTATGTGGATTAAAGAAAACTAAAAAAGGACCCTTAAATGAAAATGCCCAAAATTGTGCTGTTATCAGCACTGGTTTCGTGCGCCCTGTTATCAGGCTGTAAGGATGATAAAGCGTCTGCTGTGACCATTGAGTTTATGCACTCTTCAGTAGAGCAGGAGCGTCAGGCGGTTATTACGAAACTGATCGAAAAATTTGAAAAAGAGAACCCTGGCATCACGGTGAAACAGGTGCCGGTGGAAGAAGACGCCTACAACACCAAGGTGATTACGCTCGCGAGAACCGGGGCGCTGCCTGAGGTGATTGAAGTCAGCCATGATTACGCGAAAGTCATGGATAAGGAACAGCTGCTTGATCGCAAGGCGATTGGCGAAGCCATTAAAGCGGTAGGCGAAAACACCTTCTATGACGGGATCCTGCGCGTAGTCCGTACCGAAGACGGTACCGCCTGGACGGGCGTGCCAATGAGTGCCTGGCTGTCCGGCGTCTGGTATCACAAAGATGTGCTGGCTGCTGCGGGTATTGAGGAGCCTCACAACTGGGAACAACTGCTGAAGGCCAGTGAGAAACTTAACGACCCGGCCAAAAAACATTACGGCATTGCGCTGCCTACCGCGGAAAGCGTCATGACCGAGCAGGCATTCTCCCAGTTTGCACTTTCCGGCGGCGCGAACGTTTTTGATGCCAACGGGAACGTCGAAATCGATACCCCTGAGATGGCGAAAGCGCTCTCTTTTTATAAAGCGCTGGCCGCGACCACCATGCCGGGCTCGAACGACGTCATGGAGATCAAAGATGCCTTCATGAACGGTTCCGCACCGATGGCGGTTTATTCCACCTACATCCTGCCTGCGGTATTCCATGATGGAAACCCTGCCAATCTTGGCTTCGTGGTCCCTACCGAAAAGACCTCGGCAGTCTACGGCATGATCACATCGCTGACGATCACCACGGGGCAATCTGAAGGTGAAACGCAGGCGGCTGAAAAGTTTGTGACGTGGATGGAGCAGGCTCAAAACGCAACCGACTGGGTCATGATGTCACCTGGTGCGGCGCTACCGGTGAACAAGCTGGTGGTCGGTACGGATACCTGGAAAAACAACGAGGTCATTAAAGCGTTTGGGCAACTGCCTTATGAGCTGATTGCTCAGTTCCCAAATGTGCAGGTGTTTGGCGCTGTGGGCGACAAGAACTTTACCCGCATGGGCGATGTCACCGGGTCCGGCATTATCAGTTCCATGGTGCATAACGTCACGGTGGGTAAACAAGATCTCAGCGCCACGCTCAGCAATAGCCAGAAGCGACTGGCTGACCTGATTTCACAACGATAGGAGCGCTTTGCGGAAGGAAATTATGAAGACGTTGTTTTCTGGTCGATCAGATATGCCTTTCGCCATGCTGCTGTTGGCCCCCAGCCTGATTTTGCTGGGGGGCCTGGTGGCCTGGCCAATGATTTCCAATATTGAAATCAGTTTCTTACGACTGCCGCTTAACCCGCGCATTAGCGCTGTGTTTGTTGGGCTGGACAATTACATTCGCATCCTCAGTGATGCGGCATTCTGGCACTCGCTGTGGATGACGTTCTGGTACACGGCGCTGGTGGTGATGGGCAGCACCGGGCTGGGGCTGGCCGTGGCGATCTTCTTTAATCGCGAATTTCGGATGCGCAAAACGGCACGTTCACTGGTGATTTTATCCTACGTGACGCCGTCTATTTCCCTGGTGTTTGCCTGGAAATATATGTTCAACAACGGCTACGGCATTGTGAACTACCTGGGCGTTGATCTGCTGCACCTTTATGACCAGGCACCGCTGTGGTTCGACAACCCCGGCAGTAGCTTTGTGTTGGTCGTGCTGTTCGCCATCTGGCGCTACTTCCCGTACGCCTTCATTTCATTCCTGGCGATTTTGCAGACCATCGACAAATCGTTGTACGAAGCCGCAGAGATGGACGGGGCTAACGCCTGGCAGCGTTTTCGTATCGTGACGTTGCCCGCCATCATGCCAGTGCTGGCTACGGTGGTGACGCTGCGAACCATCTGGATGTTCTACATGTTTGCGGATGTCTACCTGCTGACCACGAAGGTCGATATTTTAGGCGTCTATCTCTATAAAACTGCATTCGCATTCAATGACTTGGGTAAAGCAGCAGCGATTTCTGTAGTGCTGTTTGTGATCATCTTCGCTGTGATTCTGCTGACCAGAAAAAGGGTAAACCTCAATGGCAACAAATAAACGCGTACTTAGCCGTATTGGTTTTTATCTGGGGCTGGCGGTATTTCTGATCATCACGCTGTTCCCGTTCTTCGTGATGCTGATGACGTCGTTTAAGAGCGCGAAAGAGGCTATATCGCTGCACCCGACTATTTTGCCGCAGGCGTGGACGCTTCAGCATTATGTCGACATCTTTAACCCGCTGATCTTCCCGTTTGTGGATTACTTCCGCAACAGCATGGTGGTATCGCTGACCTCGTCGGTGATTGCGGTGTTCCTTGGCACGCTGGGGGCTTACGCCTTGTCCAAACTGCGCTTTAAAGGACGCACGACGATCAATGCGAGCTTCTACACCGTCTATATGTTCTCCGGGATTTTGCTGGTGGTGCCGCTGTTCAAGATCATCACCGCGCTCGGCATTTATGACACGGAACTGGCGCTGATCATCACCATGGTGACCCAGACATTGCCTACGGCGGTATTCATGCTGCGCAGCTATTTCGACACCATCCCGGACGAAATAGAAGAGGCCGCGATGATGGATGGTCTGAACCGCCTGCAAATCATCTTCCGCATTACCGTGCCGCTGGCGATTTCCGGACTCGTGTCGGTGTTTGTTTACTGCTTCATGGTGGCATGGAACGACTACCTGTTTGCCTCCATTTTCCTGTCCAGCGCCAGCAACTTTACGCTGCCGGTCGGGCTGAACACGCTCTTTAGCACACCAGATTATATCTGGGGTCGCATGATGGCGGCATCGCTGGTGACGGCGCTTCCGGTGGTCATCATGTACGCACTTTCTGAACGTTTTATTAAAAGTGGTTTGACCGCCGGTGGCGTTAAGGGCTGAGGCGGCCAATTTTTTATCAGGAGCAAGTTATGAAAAAGTTAGTTGCGACAGCGCCTCGCGTGGCGGCGCTCGTGGAATATGAAGATCGTGCTGTGGAAGCACATGAAGTGAAAATTCGTGCCCGTTTTGGTGCACCAAAACACGGTACCGAAGTTGTGGATTTCCGTGCGGCAAGCCCGTTTATTGATGAAGAGTTCAACGCGGAGTGGCAGATGTTTACGCCGCGTGAAGAGGGCGCTGCGCGCGGTATCGAATTCGGTAAATTCCAGCTGGGGAACATGATCGTCGGCGACATTATTGAATGTGGTGCTGACGTAACGGAATACCAGCCAGGCGACAGCGTCTGTTGCTATGGTCCACTGCAGGAGACGGTTATTGTCAATGCGGTTAACAACTACAAGCTGCGCAAAATGCCGCAGGGCGCATCCTGGAAAAACGCTGTTTGCTACGATCCGGCGCAGTTCGCCATGAGCGGCGTGCGTGATGCCAATGTCCGTGTAGGCGACTTTGTGGTGGTGGTCGGTCTGGGCGCCATCGGACAGATTGCCATTCAGCTGGCAAAAAAAGCCGGTTCGTCAGTGGTCATCGGTGTCGATCCTATCGAGCACCGCTGTGAGATCGCTCGCCGTCATGGCGCAGATCACTGTCTGAACCCAATCGGTACCGATGTGGGTCTGGAAATTAAAAAGCTGACCGGCAAGCAGGGCGCGGACGTGATCATCGAGACCAGCGGTTTTGCGGATGCGCTGCAGTCTGCGCTGCGTGGACTTGCCTACGGCGGCACCATCTCCTACGTTGCGTTCGCTAAGCCATTTGCTGCGGGTTTCAACCTCGGCCGCGAAGCACACTTCAATAACGCGAAGATTGTTTTCTCCCGCGCCTGCAGCGAACCCAACCCGGACTACCCGCGCTGGAGCCGCAAGCGTATCGAAGAGACCTGCTGGGAATTGCTGATGAACGGTTATCTCAACTGCGACGATCTGATTGACCCGGTCGTGACCTTCACCACCAGCCCGGAAAGCTACATGAAGTATGTCGATCAGCATCCGGAACTCAGTATCAAAATGGGCGTCACTTTTTAAGCTAAGGACAGCAAATCATGAAAATCGCAACGCAAAACCAGGCCTTTTTCCCAGCCAACATCATGGAAAAATTCGAGTACATCAAAGCGATGGGTTTTGATGGCTACGAAATTGACGGCAAACTGCTGGTCGAAAACCTCGAGGAAGTGAAAGCGGCTATTAAAGCCACGGGTCTGCCGGTGACGACGGCATGTGGCGGATACGATGGCTGGATCGGTGATTTTATCGAAGAACGTCGTCTCAACGGGCTACAGCAGATTGAACGCATTCTGCAAGCCCTGGCGGAAGTGGGTGGAAAGGGCATTATCGTGCCTGCGGCCTGGGGAATGTTTACCTTCCGTTTGCCGCCAATGACCTCCCCACGCAGCCTGGACGGCGACCGCAAAGCGGTAAGCGCGTCGCTGCGCTGGCTGGATGAGGTTGCTGCACGCACCGGTACGACCGTCTACCTGGAACCGCTGAACCGCTACCAGGATCATATGATCAATACCCTGGCAGACGCGCGTCGTTATATCGAAGAGAACGATCTCAAGCACGTGCAGATCATCGGTGATTTCTATCATATGAACATTGAAGAAGACTCGCTGACGGATGCGCTGCATCAGAACCGCGATCTGCTGGGGCATGTGCATATTGCTGATAACCACCGCTATCAGCCGGGCAGCGGCAGCCTCGATTTCGCCAGCCTGTTCGATCAGCTGCGTGCCGATAACTACCAGGGTTATGTGGTGTATGAGTGCCGCGTTCGCGCCGACAATCCGGCTCAGGCTTATCAGGACTCACTCACTTATTTGCGTGAATGCTAAGGATGACGAGCGTGATGAGTGCTACTACACCTTCGCCTCTGCGCGTCGCCATTATTGGCGCCGGGCAGGTCGCGGACAAAGTGCATGCCTCGTATTACGCCACGCGCAGTGATGTTCACATGGTGGCTGTCATGGACAGCCGCCTTGAGCAGGCACAGGCGTTCGCGGAACGTTATGCTATTCCATCGGCATGGCAGGACGCTCACGAGATGTTGCAAACGGTGAAGCCGGACGTGGTGAGCGTCTGTTCGCCTAACCGGTTCCATTTTGAACATGTGATGGCGGCCCTCGAAGCGGGGTGTCATGTGATGTGTGAAAAACCCCCGGCGATGACGCCGCAACAGGCCGACCAGATGCGCATCGCGGCGCGTAAAGCAGGCAAAGTGCTGGCCTATGATTTTCACCACCGCTTTGCCCTGGATACCCAGCAACTGCGAGAGGCGGTAATGAATGGCACGCTCGGTGAAGTTTACTTCACATCGGCGCAGGCGGTGCGGCGGTGCGGTGTGCCGGGGTGGGGCGTGTTTACCAACAAATCATTACAGGGTGGCGGACCGCTGATTGATATCGGCATTCATATGCTTGATGCCGCCATGTATGTCCTGGGTTTCCCTGCGGTAAAGCGTGTGACCGCGCACAGCTTTCAGAGGCTGGGAAACCGCAAAAGCACCGGCCAGTTTGGCGAGTGGGATCCTACGCAATACACCGTTGAGGATGCCCTGTTTGGCACGATTGAATTCTGTAACGGCGGCATTCTGCGTCTGGACACCTCCTTTGCGCTTAACATCCGCGAGCAGTCCATCATGAATGTCGCTTTCTGCGGCGAAAAAGCGGGAGCAACGCTGTTCCCGGCGCACATCTATAACGACGAAGCCGGGGCGTTAGTCACCCTCGCGCAGCGTGAAGAGGCTGATGACCAGCGACATTTACGCAGTATGGATGCCTTCGTACGCCATGTGCAGGGAGAGCCCGTCATGATCGCGGATGCAGAACAGGGCCTGGTTATTCAGCAGCTTGTCGCCGCGCTTTATGAATCAGCAGAAACAGGGGAATGCGTGACATTATGCTGAACGTGTCTGTCTTAACCGATCCGGGCTTTTGTCCTCACAGCCTGAATAAATACGCCTCTGTTATGGCCTGCGGCAATGGCTACATGGGCATTCGCGCTGCGCATGAAGAAGATTACACCCTGCAAACCAGAGGCATGTACCTTGCGGGTCTGTATCACCGTGCGGGACGCAACGAAACCACCGAGCTCGTCAATCTGCCCGATATCACGGGCATTGATGTTGAGCTGGATGGCGTCAATTTCACGCTCCTTGCAGGGGAGATTCTGGCGTGGCAGCGCGAGCTGGCCTTTGCCAACGGCGAGCTGCATCGTCGCGTTGTCTGGCGTTCGCCCGACGGAAACCGTTACCGGCTGGAAAGCCGTCGTTTTGTGTCGCTGGACCAGTTGCCTCTGGTGGCCATGCAGCTTTCGATCACACCGCTTGATGCTGCTTCGCAGGCCGTGCTGAAAACCGGTATTGATGCAACGCAAACGAACAGCGGCAGACAGCATCTGGATGAAATCTCGGTCAGAGTCTTTGACCAGCACTACATGCAGGGCGTGTATGAAACGCAGGACCGGGCGTCAGATGTCGTCGTTTCGGCGTTTTGTCAGCTCTCAACGAAGAGCGACAGCTGTTTTACCGCCAAAAATCGTCGTCTCAACGTGCACCATTCCCTGACGATTGCGCAGGGTGACACTGTCACGCTTGAAAAAATTGTCTGGGTAACCCACCGCAGTGACAAAGCGCTTTCGCAGGAGTCTTTCGCTCGCAACGCGCTGGCCGATCTCAAAGTCTGCGCAGCAAGAGGCTACGACGCCTTGCTGGAAAGTTCAGCGTATGCCTGGAAAGCCGTCTGGCGTGACGCTCGTGTGGAAGTGACGTCTGCGGAACCTCAGGATCAGATGGCGCTGGATTATGCGGTCTGGCACCTGACCACGATGACGCCTGCCCATGACGAGCGAAGCAGTATCGCCGCAAAAGGGCTGACGGGAGAGGGGTATAAAGGCCACGTATTCTGGGATACCGAAATATTCCTGCTGCCTTTCCATCTCTTTACTCGCCCGCAGATTGCCCGCAGCCTGCTGCGTTATCGCTGGCTTAATCTCGCTGGCGCCCGGGAGAAAGCCCGTCGTAACGGCTGGCCCGGCGCGTTGTTCCCATGGGAAAGCGCGGCGAGTGGGGAGGAAGAAACGCCAGAGTTCGCGGCGATCAACATCCGTACCGGGATACGCCAGAAGGTGGCCTCCGCGCTTGCTGAGCATCACATCGTGGCAGATATCGCCTGGGCCGTCGTCGCTTACTGGCAGGCGACACATGATGATGCCTTTATGCGTAATGAGGGTCTGACGCTGCTGATGGAAACCGCCTCGTTCTGGATGGGACGCGCAACGGAAGTCAATGGTCGTCTCGAAATCCATGACGTAATAGGGCCGGACGAATACACCGAACATGTGAATAACAATGCCTACACCAACTATCTGGCCTGGCACAACGTTGCCTGTGCCCGTCAGTTTATGGCGATGTTTGGGCGTGAAGATGCGCGTTTTACGGAGAATGCCACGCAGTTCCTTGCGCGCTTATGGCTGCCAGAGGCTGATGCAGAGGGTGTGATCCCGCAGGATGACTCCTTCATGTCAAAACCTGCCATTGATCTTACCCGCTATAAAGCCAAAGCGGGTAAGCAGACGATTCTGCTCGATTATTCCCGTGCGGAAGTGAACGAGATGCAGATCCTGAAGCAGGCCGATGTGGTGATGCTTAACTACCTGCTGCCGGAACGGTTTACGCCGCAGCAGTGTGCCGCTAATCTGGCGTTTTATGAGCCACGCACGATCCATGATTCGTCATTGAGCAAAGCCATTCACGGGATTGTTCTCGCGCGATGCGGTGACACGCAGGGGGCCTATGCCTTCTGGCGTGATGGCATCGGCATTGATTTGGGTGACGATCCGCACAGCAGTGATGAAGGGATACATGCTGCCGCCACCGGTGCGATCTGGTCTGGCGCGGTTCAGGGGTTTGCTGGCCTACAAATTATCGAAGGGGAACTGCATCTTGCGCCGAAACTGCCTGCTCACTGGCAGAAACTGGCATTCCCACTGCGGTGGCGCAACGCAAACCTGCATTTCACCTATGAAAACGAGGTGTTAACCATTGAAACGACCGCACCTGCCAAGCTAACGCTGTGGGGCAAAACGCTACATGTGTCGGCGCGAAAAGTTATCACCCGTAAGGACTTTCTTGCATCTGAAGATGGGACCGCTACCACGGAGGGGCACCATGGCGCTTAAGGCTGTTGTATTCGATCTGGACGGTGTGATCACCGATACCGCACACCTCCACTTTCTGGCCTGGCGAGCCGTGGCGGAGGAAATTGGCATCACCTTCGACGAAGTCTTTAACGAACAGCTGAAGGGAATAAGCCGTATGGATTCTCTTCTGCGCATTCTGAAGCATGGCGGAAAAGAGGGGATGTTTAGCGATGAGCAGTGCCTTGCGCTTGCGACGAAAAAAAACGCGCGTTATGTCCAGTCGCTGGCATCGCTGACGCAGGATTCGCTGCTTCCGGGGATTCGAGACGTGCTGGCGGAGATCCGTGCAGCGAAAGTCAAAATTGGGCTCGCGTCCGTATCGCTCAATGCCCCGGGGATTTTGCACGCGCTGGGCATTCATCAGGCATTCGATTTTTGCGCGGATGCTTCCCGCATTCACCGCTCAAAGCCAGACCCGGAGATCTTCCTCGCCGCCTGTGCCGGTCTGGATGTACGTCCTGAAGAGGCTATCGGCATTGAAGATGCCGCTGCGGGCGTTCAGGCAATCAACGCCGCAGGGATGTTGTCGGTAGGGATTGGGCCTGGCCTTAACCATGCAGGATTACAACTTCATTCAACGCAGGAACTGACCTGGACATGCCTGACTGAATTCTGGGCAACCCGGCGTATTGATAAGGAATAAATTATGGCTCAACTGTCTCTAAAACATATTCAGAAAATCTACGATAACCAGGTCCATGTGGTTAAAGATTTCAACCTCGAAATAGAAGACAAAGAATTCATTGTGTTCGTTGGTCCATCGGGATGTGGTAAATCCACGACCCTGCGTATGATTGCCGGGCTGGAGGAGATCAGCGCCGGTGAGCTGATCATTGACGGGGTCTGCATGAATGATGTCCCCGCTAAATCTCGCGATATCGCGATGGTCTTCCAGAACTACGCGCTTTACCCGCATATGACGGTCTACGACAACATGGCGTTTGGCCTGAAAATGCAAAAAATAGCGCCTGCGGTGATTGAGGAGCGTGTTAACTGGGCGGCGCAGATTTTGGGGTTACGTGATTATCTCAAGCGTAAGCCAGGCGCACTGTCCGGTGGTCAGCGCCAGCGCGTGGCGTTAGGCCGGGCGATCGTGCGTGAAGCCGGTGTCTTCCTGATGGATGAACCGCTGTCCAACCTTGATGCCAAGCTTCGCGTGCAGATGCGTGCTGAAATCAGCAAGCTGCACCAGAAGCTTAATACCACCATGATTTATGTCACGCACGACCAGACGGAAGCCATGACGATGGCCACCCGCATCGTGATCTTAAAAGACGGCATCATTCAGCAGGTCGGGGCGCCGAAGCAAGTGTACAACGAGCCGGCCAATATGTTTGTCGCAGGGTTCATTGGCTCACCGGCGATGAACTTCATTCGGGGCGCTATCGACGATCGTTATTTCGTCACGGAAACGTTGCGTCTGGAGATCCCTGAAGACAAGCTGGCCGAACTGAATGCGCAAGGTTACCAGCGTAAAGCGGTCGTCTTCGGTATCCGTCCGGAAGACATTCTTACCCTGCAGAGCAGCGGAGAAGACATCACGGCGAAAGTCAGCGTGGCTGAACTGACCGGCGCTGAATTTATGCTTTATGCCACCGTAGGGGGGCATGAACTGGTTGTCCGTGCAGGTGCAGCGAATGACTACGTCGCCGGAGATAATATTGGCATCCAGTTCGATATGAATAAGTGCCATTTCTTCGACGCTGATACAGAAGCGGCTATTAGATAAGAAAGGTGTTTGCCGGAAATGCAAATTTCCGGTTTTTTTGTTGGTTAATTAGAAAGGGAATATCTCATGAGTACTCTACTAAAAAGTGCTGCGCTCGTTCTGTGCGCAGGGGTTAGCTGTGCGCAAGCGGCAGAAACTGCGAAAAAGTGGGAATTTAATATCGGGGCCATGTATGAAATTGAAAACGTCGAAGGTCAGGGCGACGATAAAGATGGATTATATGAACCTTCCGTGTGGTTTAATGCGACCTGGGATGCCTGGACAATTTCTCTGGCGATGTATCAGGAAGGGCCCGTTGATTACAGCAGCATGACGCGCGGAACCTATTTTGACCGTCCGGAATTTGAATTACGCTATCGCTTTATTGGAACCG
>NZ_JTLF01000321.1:0-19375 GCF_000798855.1 Enterobacter sp. ZOR0014
AGTACCGGCGCGATCGCCGGAAGGAGCAGCCAGTTAAGCGTCTGAAAACGCCCGTAGCCGAAGGTCTGCAGGACAATCTTCTGCGGTGCGAGCCGTTTTTCCGGCAGCACGGCGTAAATCGCCCACAGTACAAACGCGCTCTCTTTGACCGCGAGCGTCAGACCCAGCCCGATGCCGTAGCGGTCATACGGAGGTGAACAGACGGTGCAGACCTGATAAAACAGACCGCCTTCGGCAAACAGCAGCAACGCGCTGGAGGCGAAAGCCACATGGGGCACGGCCAGCAGCCACGGCAGGCGCGTACTGAGACGCCGCCAGCGTTTGCCGGGCCAGAAAAGGGCCACGAGAGAAAGGGCGATAAACAACGCCCCCAGCGTGGCGATAAGCGTTGAAACCAGGGTGGCGATGGCTGCCTGAGGCAATTGTGGGTCGATCAGCAGACGCTGCCAGTTAACGACAGAAAATGCCGGAGCAAGAAGCATGGCACCGGCGGGCAGGAGCGGCAGATAAATAATCGCCATCGCCAGCCAGACAAGCCAGCTTAACGGGTGCCGTAACGACGCAGCCATTCCTGCTCCAGCGCGTTAACCCAGGCGGACTGCGGCTCTGCCAGAACCTTCGGCAGCCCCTGCGGCGTATGAGCCAGCAGCTGTTTTGCTTCATCTTCGGGCAGCGTTTTCACATCCAGCACGCTCGGGTCACCCCAGATGGCCGGGTCGGCCTTGCGGATTTGCGCCTGCGGTGACAGCAGGAAGTTGGCAACGACTTTTGCGCCAGCGCTTGCGCTGGCATTGGCCGGAATCGCCACAAAATGGACGTTGCCGAGCATCCCGTTGCTAAAACCAAAGCTGTAGCTGTCGGCAGGCAGTTCGCCGCTCGCCACTTTCTGCTGCCCATGCGCCGGGTTAAAGGTCAGCGACAGATTCAGGCTCCCGCTGGCAAGCAGGGTATCCATCCGGGCGGGCGAGGGAGGGAAGTCTTTCCCTTCACGCCACAGCAGCGGGTGCAGTTTATCGAGATACGCCCAGAGCGGGGCGGTCACCTGGGCAAAGGTGTCATCGGGTGCTTTTTGCAACGCATCCGGATGAGCCGTGAGCGTCATCAGCAGCTGCTCAAGGAACGCGGTACCGGTAAAATCGGGCGGGCGGGGATAGCTGAGCTTGCCGGGGTTCTGCCTTGCGTAATCCAGCAACGCCTGCGGATCTTCTTGCGGCGTCGGCATGCTGGTTTTGCGGGCGATAAAGGTCAGCTGCGCGCCGCCCCACGGCGATTCCGCGCCGTCTGTGGGAATGGCGAAATCTTCGGTGACAGGTTTGCGGGTATCGACATAGCGCCAGTTGGGCAATCTCTGCGCCCACCCGGTTTGCAGGAGATTAGCCTCTTTTAGCGTGCGGAAGTTTTCGCCGTTGACCCACAGCAGGTCGACCGAGCCATTCGTTTTGCGCCCCGCGGCGGCTTCGGTCTGGATCCGTTTTACCGCATCGGCAGCGTCGGCCAGCGGGACGATTTTAAGGGTAATGGCGTAGTGCGTTTGCATCTCGCCGCTCACCCACTCAAGGTAGCGGTTGACCGCCGGATCGCCTCCCCAGGCGTTAAACCAGACAGTCTGCCCGTTGGCTTGTTGCTGGATACTTTGCCAGCTGTCGGCGGCATACAGGGGGGCGGCCAGCAGCAGGCCTGTCAGAAACGTGCAAAAACGCACACGGCGCATAATGCCTCACTTTTTGAACGAAGAGGTGTAACGGGAATACAGCCAGCGGGTAGCCAGCGGCAATAACCCCAATAGTGTAAAGGCGAAGACCATACCCGGCGATACAATATCGTGCAGCGATGTCACTTTTCCCAGCTCGCGCCCGGCGTTGAGGAAGACAACCGTGGCGGGCAGCATGGCGATCTGGCTAACCCACCAGTAGCGCCTCACCGTGATGCGGGTCACCCCCATCAGCAAATTCACCACAAAAAACGGGAACAGCGGCATCAGGCGCAGGGCAAAAAGGTAGGCCGTACCCTCGCGCGCCATACCGGTATTCACCGTATTCATCGGCCGGGCAAAGCGCTGCTGAACCCAGTCGCGAAGGAGATAACGGCTGGCAAGCATGGCCAGCGTAGCCCCGAGCGTAGAGGCAAACGAGACCAGCACGGTGCCTTCCCACAGGGAAAACAGTGCCCCGCCCAGCAGGGTCAGGATCGCCGCGCCGGGAAGCGACAGGGCGGAGACCGCTACGTAGAGTGCAAAAAAGATCATTGCGCTCTGCAGCGGCGCGCGGTCGACATGGGAAAGTAACGTCTGCTGGTGAGTTTTAACCCCTTCCAGAGAGAGCGTGCCCGGTGGCAACATGACAAACGTCAGAATAAATGCGCCCAGAAGGGCGCACAGGAAGAGTAGTTTTCGACTGTTCACGCGCGATCAGAGCTTGAATTTAGCCCACACCGGCGCATGGTCCGATGGCTTTTCCATGCTGCGGATATCGTAGTCGATCCCGGTTTCGATGCAGCGCTCAGCCAGCGGCGAGCTGGCCAGCAGCAGGTCGATACGCAGGCCACGGTTGTCGTCAAAGCCTTTTGAGCGGTAGTCAAACCACGAGAAGCGATCCTGGGTTTCAGGGTTCGCATGGCGGAAGGTATCCACCAGGCCCCAGCCCAGCAGGCGTTCCATCCACTCGCGCTCTTCCGGCAGGAAGGAACATTTGCCGGTACGTAGCCAGCGCTTGCGGTTCTCTTCGCCTATGCCGATATCCCGATCCGTCGGGCTGATATTCATGTCGCCCATGATCAGCACCGGATTCTCTTTTTTCAGTTCGGTTGTCAGGTAGTTCTGCAGATCCTGATAAAACTTCGCTTTGGCGGGGAATTTTGTCTCGTGATCACGGCTCTCACCCTGTGGGAAATAGCCGTTAATGACCGTGATATTGCCAAGTGCAGAGGGCACTTCCGCCATGATGATACGGCGCTGCGCTTCTTCATTGTCCCCGGGGAAGCCGCGACGCACGGAAACCGGGGTTTCTTTGGTGAGCAGCGCGACGCCATAGTGACCTTTCTGACCGTGGTAGAAGACGTTGTAACCCAGTTTCGCGACCTCTTCGAGGGGGAACATGTCGTCGTGAACCTTGGTCTCCTGCAGGCCGATAACATCGGGCTGATGTTGCTCAACAATGGCTTCCAGTTGATGAGGACGGGCGCGCAGGCCGTTGATATTAAAAGAGACAAATTTCATAGTCGCTGCCAGTGCAAGGTGAATAGTGCATGGATGGTAGCAGAATTTGCATCAACTGTTACCGGGTTCGACCAATAACTGCGACAGATAATGCCGGTGGTGCAATATTTGCACCATCCTGACGCGTTTTGCCCCCGGACAGGGCGTAAATGGCCGGGAAATTTCGCGAGCGATCACAATTCCAGAATTATATTTGGCCTTTGCATACTCTTTCTTATTTTCATGCGGTAAAGCGCCGCTTATCGTAAAAATATTCACTTTTTATGCAGTAACAGTGAATAACTCCATATCATAACTCATTGATATTCTGTTGCCTCAACCCGTTTATGCATTTTTATCGCTGGCTGGCACGAAGGCTGCAATCTACATTCACAGTGCAAACACTCAATTATTTAACATTCAAATAACCTTTTATTTACCGGATGAGGTCGCTATGTCTCTGTCAATTACGCGTGAAAATTTCGATGAATGGATGATGCCGGTATACGCGCCGGCGGCGTTTATTCCGGTTCGCGGGGAAGGCTCACGCCTGTGGGATCAGCAGGGGAAAGAGTACATCGACTTTGCCGGGGGGATTGCGGTGAATGCGCTGGGCCATGCGCATCCGGCGCTGCGTCAGGCGCTGAACGATCAGGCCGCGAAGTTCTGGCATACCGGTAACGGTTTTACCAACGAGCCTGCGCTGCGTCTGGCGAAAAAGCTCATTGACGCGACGTTTGCCGAAAAAGTCTTTTTCTGTAACTCCGGG
Source organism: Enterobacter sp. ZOR0014 (assembly GCF_000798855.1). Lineage (NCBI taxonomy): Bacteria > Pseudomonadati > Pseudomonadota > Gammaproteobacteria > Enterobacterales > Enterobacteriaceae > Enterobacter > Enterobacter sp. ZOR0014. Next base: position 3,963 of record NZ_JTLF01000321.1, read on the forward strand.
GCGGAAGCCAACGAAGCGGCGCTGAAGCTGGCACGTAAATATGCCCACGACAAGTTCGGTACCCACAAGAGCGGGATTGTGGCATTTAAAAATGCCTTCCATGGGCGCACGCTGTTTACCGTGAGCGCGGGCGGTCAGCCCTCTTATTCGCAGGATTTCGCACCGCTGCCGCCGGATATTCGCCACGGCATCTATAACGATCTGCAGTCTGCCAGCGAGCTGATTAACGACACCACCTGCGCGGTGATCGTCGAACCGATGCAGGGCGAGGGCGGCGTGCTTCCGGCGCAAAAAGCATTCCTTCAGGGGCTGCGCGAATTGTGCGATCGCCATAATGCGCTGCTGATTTTCGACGAAGTACAGACCGGCGTCGGCCGCACCGGCGAGCTGTATGCGTATATGCACTACGGCGTGACGCCGGATATTCTCTCAACCGCCAAAGCGCTGGGCGGCGGCTTCCCGATTGGGGCCACGTTGACGACCGATAAATTCGCCAGCGTGATGACCGTGGGCACCCATGGCACCACCTACGGCGGTAACCCGCTGGCGACCGCTGTGGCCGGACAGGTTCTCGACATCATTAACACCCCTGAGGTGCTGAAGGGCGTTAAGCAGCGTCACGACTGGTTTGTTGAACGCCTGAACGCCATCAATGGCAAGACCGGACTGTTCAAAGAAATTCGCGGCCTGGGGCTGTTAATTGGCTGCGAGCTCACCCCTGAGTTTGCCGGAAAAGCTAAACTTATTTCACAGGAAGCGGCAAAAATGGGCGTGATGGTGCTGATTGCCGGTGCCAACGTGGTGCGTTTTGCTCCCGCGCTGATTGTCAGCGAGGAAGAGGTGCAAACCGGTCTGGATCGATTTGCACTGGCGTGTGAAAAAGTGAAGTCCGGGGTGTCATCATGATGGTCATCCGTCCCGTTGAGCGCGGCGATATCGCCGGGCTCATGCAGCTTGCCGGTAAGACGGGAGGCGGGCTGACCTCGCTTCCTGCCGATGAAAAAACGCTGTCGGCGCGCATTGAGCGCGCCCTGCAAACCTGGCAGGGGACGTTGCCAAAAAGCGAACAGGGCTACGTGTTCGTGCTGGAAGATACCGAGACGGGGACGGTGGCCGGGATCTGCGCCATTGAAGTGGCCGTCGGTCTTAACGACCCGTGGTATAACTACCGCGTTGGCACCATGGTTCACGCGTCGAAAGAGCTGAACGTCTATAACGCGCTGCCGACGCTGTTTCTCTGTAATGACCACACGGGTGCCAGCGAACTCTGCACGCTGTTCCTCGATCCGGCGTGGCGCAAAGAGGGCAACGGTTATCTGCTCTCCAAATCGCGCTTTATGTTTATGGCTGCCTTCCGCGATCGCTTTAACGAAAAGGTGGTCGCCGAGATGCGCGGCGTGATCGATGACACCGGCTACTCGCCGTTCTGGGAGAGCCTGGGCGAGCGCTTCTTCTCTATGGAGTTCAGCCGTGCAGACTATCTCTGCGGCACCGGCCAGAAAGCCTTTATTGCCGAGCTGATGCCGAAGCATCCTATCTATACCCATTTCCTTAGCCCGGAAGCGCAGGCGGTGATCGGCGAAGTGCATCCGCAAACCGCGCCAGCTCGCGCAGTGCTGGAGAAAGAGGGCTTCCGCTACCGTAACTATGTCGACATCTTTGACGGCGGACCGACGCTTGAATGCGATATCGACCGCGTTCGCGCGATCCGTAAAAGCCGCCTGGTAGAGGTCTCTGAAGGTCAGCCCGCGCCAGGCGACTGGCCGGCATGTCTGGTGGCGAACGAAAATTACACCCACTTCCGCGCCATGCTGGTGCGGACTAACCCGAAATGTGAACGTCTGGTGCTGACGGCTGCAGAACTGGATGCCCTGAAATGTAACGCCGGCGATACGGTTCGTCTGGTGCGTCTCTGCCCTGAGGAGAAAACAGCATGACATTATGGATTAACGGTGACTGGGTAACGGGCGAAGGCGAGCTGCGCGTAAAGACCAATCCGGTAGGTAATGAGGTGCTCTGGAAGGGAAATGACGCCAGCCCCAGCCAGGTGGAACAAGCCTGTCATGCCGCGCGTCGTGCGTTTCCGGCGTGGGCCAAACAGCCTTTCGCCACGCGCCAGTCCATTATTGAAACGTTTGCCGGGCTGCTGGAGGCGAATAAAGCTGAGCTCACGCGCATTATTGCTTCCGAAACCAGTAAGCCACGCTGGGAAGCAGCAACGGAAGTGACGGCGATGATCAACAAAATCGCCATTTCGGTGAAGGCATACCATACCCGCACCGGCGAGCAACACACCGAGATGCCGGACGGCGCGGCGACGCTGCGCCATCGTCCGCACGGCGTGCTGGCGGTATTTGGCCCGTACAACTTCCCGGGACATCTGCCGAACGGCCACATTGTTCCCGCACTGCTGGCGGGCAATACCGTTATTTTCAAGCCGAGCGAGTTAACCCCCTTAACCGGCGAGGCGGTGGTGAAGCTGTGGGAACAGGCCGGGTTGCCGCCGGGCGTGCTGAACCTGGTGCAGGGCGGTCGTGAAACCGGTCAGGCGCTCAGTGCGCTGAGCGATATTGACGGTCTGCTGTTCACCGGCAGCGCCGGAACGGGCTATCAGCTGCATCGCCAGCTGGCGGGACAGCCGGAAAAAATTCTGGCGCTGGAGATGGGGGGCAACAACCCGCTGATTGTTGAAGACCCCGATGATATTGACGCCGCGGTGCACCTGACGATCCAGTCCGCCTTTATCACCGCCGGACAGCGTTGCACCTGTGCCCGCCGCCTGCTGGTGAAACGAGGCGCACAAGGAGATGCCTTCCTGAAACGCCTGGTCGACGTGAGCGCACGTCTGGTCCCCGCCGCGTGGGATGCCGATCCGCAGCCGTTTATGGGGGGACTGATTTCCGAACAGGCCGCGCTGAATGTGCTTAACGCCTGGCAAAACCACGTTGCGCGCGGCGCGAAAACCTTGCTGGAACCCAGGCAGGTACAGCCGGGAACCTCGCTGTTGACGCCGGGTATTGTTGAGATGAGCGGCGCGAGCAATGTGCCGGATGAAGAGGTCTTTGGCCCGCTGCTGTGCGTCTGGCGTTACGACGATTTTGATGCGGCGATTGCGATGGCAAACAACACCCGCTATGGCCTGTCGAGCGGACTCATTTCGCCGCATCGCGAGAAGTTTGATCAACTGCTGCTGGAAGCGCGCGCCGGGATTGTGAACTGGAATAAACCGCTGACCGGTGCGGCGAGCACCGCGCCATTCGGCGGCGTGGGTGCGTCGGGTAACCATCGCGCCAGCGCGTGGTATGCCGCGGATTACTGTGCATGGCCGATGGCGAGCCTGGAAACCCCGGCGCTGACGCTGCCGGAGACGCTCAGTCCGGGGCTGGATTTTAGCGAAGGGGATCGTCATGAAAGCGCGTGAAGTCAACTTTGACGGGCTGGTGGGGCTGACCCACCACTATGCCGGTCTCTCCTTTGGTAATGAAGCCTCGACGAAGCATCAGTTTCAGGTCTCCAACCCGAAACTGGCGGCGAAGCAGGGCCTGCAGAAAATGAAAGCGCTGGCAGATGCCGGGTTTCCGCAGGCGGTGATCCCGCCGCAGGAACGGCCGAACGTGGCGGTGCTGCGCCAGCTCGGCTTTACCGGGAGTGATGAGCAGGTGGTCGAAAAAGCGGGCACGCAAACGCCGCATCTGCTCTCGGCGGCGAGCTCCGCCTCCTCTATGTGGGTGGCGAACGCGGCGACCGTCGCACCGTCAGCCGATACGCTGGATGGCAAAGTCCATCTGACGGTGGCTAACCTGAACAACAAATTCCACCGCGCCACCGAAGCGGAAACCACCGAGCGCGTGCTGCGCGCTATTTTCAACCATGACGCCCATTTTGAGGTGCATCAGGCTCTGCCGCAGGTGGCGATGTTCGGCGACGAAGGCGCGGCCAACCATAACCGTCTCGGAGGCGACTATGGCGAGCCTGGCGTACAGGTGTTTATCTACGGGCGCGAGGAGGGCGGCCATTCTGCCCCCGTTCGCTATCCTGCCCGCCAGACGCTGGCCGCCAGCCAGGCGGTCGCTCGCCTGAACCAGGTCAATCCTTCACAGGTGATTTTTGCCCAGCAGAACCCGCAGGTGATTGACCAGGGCGTGTTCCATAACGACGTGATTGCCGTTTCCAACCGTCAGGTGCTGTTCTGCCATGAGCAGGCGTTTGCGCATCAGGAGAAACTGCTCGCGACACTGCGCGAACGCGTACCCGGCTTTATGCCCATTCAGGTGCCCACGCAGGCCGTCAGCGTGCAGGACGCGGTTGAAACGTATCTGTTCAACAGCCAGCTGCTGAGCCGCGATGACGGCAGCATGATGCTGGTGCTACCGCAGGAGTCACAGGATCATAAAGGCGTATGGCAATACCTGACGCAACTGGTTAAGGCCGATAACCCCATTGACGAACTGCGCGTGTTTGATCTGCGTGAAAGCATGGCTAACGGCGGCGGTCCTGCCTGCCTGCGTCTGCGCGTGGTATTAACGCCGAATGAAATGCAGGCCGTTAACCCGGCAGTCATGATGAACGAAGCGCTGTTTACCACCCTTAATGACTGGGTGGATCGCTACTATCGCGACCGGTTAACGCAGGCGGATCTGATTGACCCGCAGCTTCTGCGTGAAGGGCGCGAGGCGCTGGACGCGTTGACATCAATCCTGCAACTGGGATCGGTTTATCCGTTCCAGCGCTAAAGGAGTGGGTATGGAAAATTTACTGGCGCTGACCCTGGCCGATGAAACGCCGGAACAGAAAGAGGGGGACGGCCCCTCATTCCGCTGGCGGTGGCTGGGGCGCGGGGTGCTTGAGCTGACGCCGACTACCAACAGCGAGCTGTCGCTGCTGCTCTCAACGGGCATTCACGGCAATGAAACGGCGCCCGTTGAGATTGTCGATTTGCTACTGCGTGCGTTATATCGCGGAGATATCACCCTTACGTGTCGCGTACTGGTGGTGCTGGGCAATCCGCCTGCGCTGGCGCAAAACAAACGCTACCTGGTGAGTGACATTAACCGCATGTTTGGCGGTCGCTGGTCGCAGTTTCCGCAAAGTGAAGAAACGGCAAGGGCCGCGTGGCTTGAGAATGTCGTGACCGCGTTTTTCTCCACGGCGGGGCCAGTGCGCTGGCATCTTGATCTCCATACCGCGATCCGCGCGTCTTACCATGTGCGCTTTGGCGTGTTACCGCAGCGGAATCAGCCCTGGGATGAAGCTTTTCTACGCTGGCTGGGGGACGCCGGGCTGGAGGCGCTGGTCTTTCATCAGTCGCCGGGCGGAACGTTTACCCATTTTACCTGCGAACATTTTGCTGCCCTGGCCTGTACGCTGGAACTGGGAAAAGCGCTTCCTTTCGGTGAGAACGATCTGACGCGTTTTGCTCCCACGCATCTCGCGCTGCGGGCTCTGCTCGGGGGAGAGGCTCCCGACCATGAGCATCAGCCCGTTGAGCGGTATCGCGTCGTACAGCAGATCACCCGCCGCAGCGATGCTTTCCAGCTTCATATGGCCGCGCACACCCTGAACTTCACGCCGTTTCGCAAAGGAGCGCTGCTGGCGGAAGATGGGGAAGAACGTTACGAAGTGCAGAAAACAACGGAATATGTGTTGTTCCCTAACCCTACCGTCGCGTTTGGCCTGCGAGCGGGTCTGATGCTGGAAAAAATATCCTGAACCATTCCCCTCTCATCATCCGGGAGGGGAAAGTAAAAACGTTTCTTAACGTTTAAAGCGCTGGTCCTTGTTTTGCGGAATATTCCTGGTGAATTGCTTTATTATTCATCTTCACTTCGCTATACTTTTTCGAAATTGCTTTAAATTCATCGTTTTGAATATTTTTTGTTGCAACTCTCCACGCTTTATCCTTATTTCCTCCATATTTGGCGAAAAATTGTTTTTTACACTTTCATTGTTTTACTGTTGCTCTGACTAATTGACGATAAACCCCGTAAAGTTAATCTCGTCAACACGGCATAGCGCCGAAGAATAACTGAAAGAAAGGAAATAAATTATGCGTAAGTTTACTGCACTGTTTGTTGCTTCTACCCTGGCTCTGGGCGCTACCAGCATGGCGTTCGCCGCAGATACCGCAACCACGACTGGCGCACCGGCCGAAGGCAAAATGATGATGCATCATAAAGGCCCGGGTATGCACAACGAGATGATGATGTTTAAGGGGCTCAACCTGACGGATGCGCAGAAGCAGCAGATCCGCGACATCATGAAAAGCCAGCGCGACCAGATGAAGCGTCCTCCGCTGGAAGAGCGCCGCGCAATGCATGACATCATTGCCAGCGACACCTTCGATAAGGCGAAAGCCGAAGCGCAGATCGACAAAATGGCCGAGCAGCATAAAGCCCGCATGCTGGCCCACATGGAAACCCAGAACAAGATCTACAACATTCTGACCCCGGAACAGAAAAAACAGTTTAATGCCAATTTTGAGAAGCGTCTGACAGAACGTCCGGCGATGGAAGGTAAAATGCCAGCACCGACCGAATAATCGGTTCAACATCTTAAGACCGCCGGGATCCTGTCCACAAAAGCGCAACCGCTGTGGACAGGACCGGCGGTTTTTCTTTCCTGCCCTCTTGTCTGCCGCTGCCAGCGCGGTATTCTCCTGTAGTCGCTTCAGAGAATGTTTGTAGAGTCATGGCGTTAGCAATTTTATTGACGTTCCGCTAAGGCCTGCCCGCTTTGCTGCCGATACTGTGTCTGTGAATACCTAACGATAACAAACAAGACTGCAAGGGTAGCGATATCCTTGCCCTGGCACGGGTTGTGCCATTCAGGAGTGGTGATGGAGTTCTTTGATATCCGTAAAATGCCGGTCAGCCTCTGGCGTAATGGTGCTGGCGAAACGCGAGAAATTTGTTGTATCCCTCCCGCAACGCGCGATTTTTGCTGGCGAGCCAGTATTGCGACGATCGCCAGCAACGGCGAATTCTCCGCTTTTCCCGGAGTTGACCGGGTCATTACCTTGCTGGAGGGCGGGGAGGTGACGCTGGATGCCGGACAGGCGTTCCGCCATACTCTTAAACCGCATCAACCTTACCATTTTGCCGGCGATTTGCCGGTAAAGGCATTGCTTTCCGATGGCAGGATGGCGATGGACTTCAACATTATGACCCGGCGTGACTGCTGCAAGGCGAAAGTGCGCGTTGCCGACCGTACCTTTACTACGTTTGGCTCGCGTGGCGGCGTGGTGTTTGTGCTAAGCGGGGCGTGGCAGCTGGGTGATAAACTGCTGACGGCCGATCAGGGCGCCAGCTGGGAGGAGGGGACCCATACTCTGCGTTTGCTGGAGTCTCAGGGTACCCTGCTGTTCAGTGAAATTAACTGGCTGCCGGGTCACTGAGCATAATGACCTCAAACTTGCCGGTTAAAACGGGCTTGCAGAGGATTTTATAACCATCCTGATCGAACCCGGCGGGGGTGCGTAAAAGGGTTGCCGCGTCGCTTAAATCATCGACAGCCCCCAGCCAGAGCCAGTTATTGACGATGTGATACTGCGTCATCGTTTCACCCACTTCTTTTAGCGCCACGGCGCCCTCCCACGGCCAGCAGTTGATGCTGATGGCCGCAAGACCGCTCAGGAGGCGGGCGTGATGCGCCTCAACGCTCTCTTTGCCGCAGCAGGCGCCTGCGCAGCGCTTCAGCGCGGAGCGAAAACAGGCGCGGCCACGCGTGGTGCCTTCTAAACCTAAAAGGCTGTAGCAAAGCTGTAGCTCGTCGGCCAGTGTTTGCAGAGCCTGAAGGGCCGCGCGTTTGTTGGCAAATAATCCAAAAAGGTTTGGCGCATGAGAAAAATCGACGTCGCGGGCGTAAACCACCTGCGGCTTACCGTCGCTGATCTGCAGGGAACAAAGCTGACGGTTGCGGCGCAGGCGCTTATTAAAGAGCGGTTGTTGCTCTTTTATCAGCCGGGCCTCCAGCAACAGCGCACCCATTTCTCCCGCCGTCTGAAACCAGGTGATACGCCGCGACTGGCGCAGCATGGCGGCCTCATCCGGGGTACGCAGGTGGGATAACACCCGGCTGCGAATATTGACGCTTTTGCCGATATAAAGCGGCAAGGTGTCGCTTTCACCGTGAAAAATGTACACGCCAGGCTGTTTTGGCAGCGCCTCAAGCCAGGGGCGAAGGTGCTCGGGATACTCGTAGATAGCCGCCGCTTCAAACTCAAGACGCGGGGCGGATTGACGCCTGCTCACATATTACTCCGTATACTGTTCAGGTATACAGTGTAGCAGGTGCGCTGTGGTTAAAAAAGAGCCGGGTGGCGGCTACGCCTTACCCGGCCACATCGTGCGGTCTGTTGCCCTCACCCCAACCCTCTCCCACGGGAGAGGGCGCAAACATTAAAAACGGCAACGGGGTTGCCGTTTTGCTTTTATTTCCAGAAGTCGTCAAACACCGTAATCGGCGTGTGGCGCTTGTGTTCGGTTTTCAGATACCAGCTTTCAATGATCTTCGCGGTACCTTCATCCAGCTGTTTGCCTTCCAGATAATCATCAATATTGTCATAGGTGACGCCAAGGGCCGCTTCATCCGGCAGGGAAGGGCGATCGTCTTCCAGATCCGCCGTCGGTGCCTTTTTATACAAGTGCTCAGGACAGCCCAGCGCGGCAAGCAGCTGTTTACCCTGACGCTTGTTCAGACGGAAAATCGGGTTAATGTCGGTGCCGCCATCGCCATATTTGGTGAAGAAACCGGTGATGGCTTCTGCCGCATGGTCGGTGCCGACAACCACGCCTTTGGTCATTCCGGCGATGCTGTACTGGGCTTTCATACGCTCACGAGCTTTCTCGTTGCCGCGAACAAAATCGCTCAGCTCAATGCCCGCTTCGCGCAGTGCCTGCTCGCTTGCCAGCACCGCCCCTTTAATATTGACGGTGAGTACGCGATCGGGCTGGATGAACGCGATGGCATCCTGGCAATCCTGTTCATCGGCCTGCACGCCATAGGGAAGACGCACGGCGATAAACTGCAATTTCTCATCGCCCGTTTCTTCGCGAAGCTCTGAAATCGCCATCTGACAGAGTTTACCGGTCAGGGTGGAGTCCTGCCCGCCGCTGATGCCCAGCACCAGGGATTTCAGGAAAGCGTTCTTTCTTAAGTACGATTTTAAAAAATCCACGCTACGGCGGATCTCTTCATGTGCATCTACCGCGGGCTTCGCGCCCAGTGCCTGAATAATCTCGTGTTGCAGAGCCATCACGCCCTCCATATGCAGAACATAAACAGAATGTGTTAACTGTTAAAACTAACCCTTTGGACGAGAAACGACAAGGATCACAGTTTCGAGTGCGCTAATTTGCGCCGATTTAGCAGGTTATCGTTGTTTTATTAGAATTTTCCGAAATTCGTCTGGCGTAATTCACAAAGTTGAACAATAGTACTTTTTATTCCATGCTTAGATAACACGCTGATAAACAAGAGGACGGAATATGAACAAGAACGTAGCAGGAATTCTTAGCGCAGCGGCAGTACTGACGATGCTGGCAGGGTGTACGGCTTACGATCGCACCAAGGATCAGTTTACACAGCCCGTGGTTAAAGACGTTAAAAAAGGGATGACCCGTTCGCAGGTCGCTGCGATCGCCGGTAAACCTTCTTCTGAAGTGACAATGATTCATGCGAAAGGGACCTGCCAGACCTATATCCTGGGTCAACGTGATGGTAAGGCAGAGACCTACTTTGTCGCCCTGGATGACACTGGTCATGTTATTAACTCCGGTTATCAGACCTGTGCTGAATACGACACCGATCCCCAGGCTCCAAAGGCTCAGTAAGCCAGCTTGTCTGAAGATGTTAACGAACCGGCCCATGGGCCGGTTTTTTTGTGTATACGTAAATCTTATTTCTTTGCGCGAATTATTTGCCCGAAATGTGAAGGTAGTCAACAAGCCAGGTCAATGAGAGACAATTTCAACCTGTTCAGAATTATCCCCTGTCTGTACCATTGCGTATACTCACTCCAACGACAAACAACAGTATGCAAACTACCTGTCTGCCGGGACAGCAAGTCGAGTGATAGCGCGATGGCAGGTAGACCTACAAGAGGGAAATTACGATGGAAAAGAAACATATCTACCTGTTCTGCTCAGCGGGCATGTCAACCTCACTGCTGGTGTCAAAGATGCGTGCGCAGGCTGAAAAGTATGAAGTCCCTGTGGTGATTGAAGCGTTTCCAGAAACGCTGGCGGGCGAGAAAGGCCAGAAAGCCGATGTTGTTTTACTGGGGCCGCAAATCGCCTATATGTTGCCCGAAATACAACGACTGCTACCCAACAAACCGGTCGAAGTGATCGACTCGGGGCTGTATGGCAAGATTGATGGTTTAGGTGTTCTGAAAGCTGCTGTGGCAGCCATTAAAAAAGCTGCTAATTAATTTTATTTTTCCCGTCAAAGAGTTATTTCACACACAATACGCCGTAACACGAGTTACGGCATTTAAGGGTATTTACCTATGAGTAAAGTCATCGCTTCACTTGAAAAGGTACTCCTTCCTTTTGCTGTTAAAATAGGAAAGCAGCCTCACGTTAATGCCATTAAAAACGGCTTTATTAAATTAATGCCGTTGACGCTGGCCGGGGCCATGTTCGTTTTAATTAACAACGTTTTTCTGAGCTTTGGTGAAGGTTCCTTCTTTTATTCATTAGGCATTCGGTTAGACGCTTCCACAATTGAAACCCTTAATGGTTTTAAAGCCATCGGCGGCAACGTATATAACGGTACGTTAGGTATTATGTCGCTGATGGCGCCTTTCTTTATTGGCATGGCACTGGCAGAAGAGCGAAAAGTGGATCCGCTGGCTGCCGGGTTATTATCCGTTGCTGCATTTATGACCGTCACACCTTACAGCGTAGGGGAGGCGTATGCCGTCGGCGCCAACTGGTTGGGTGGGGCGAACATCATCTCCGGTATTGTTATCGGTCTGGTGGTGGCGGAAATGTTCACCTTTATTATTCGTCGCAACTGGGTTATCCGCTTGCCGGATAGCGTACCGACGTCCGTTTCTCGTTCATTTTCCGCGTTGATTCCGGGCTTTATTATTCTCTCCATTATGGGGATTATTGCCTGGGCGCTCTCTCACTGGGGCACGAACTTCCACCAGATCATCATGGATTCTATCTCCACGCCGCTGGCGTCGATGGGTGGTGTGGTCGGTTGGGCGTATGTGATTTTCACCTCTCTGCTGTGGTTCTTCGGCGTACATGGTTCACTGGCACTGGCTGCGCTGGATAGCGGAATTATGACCCCGTGGGCACTGGAAAACGTGGCACTTTACCAGCAGTACGGCTCCGTTGACGCGGCGCTGGCAGCAGGTAAAACCTTCCATGTGTGGGCGAAGCCGATGCTTGACTCCTATATCTTCCTGGGTGGTACCGGGGCGACCTTGGGTCTGATCATCGCGGTCTTTATTGTCTCTCGTCGTGCTGACTATCGTCAGGTAGCTAAACTGGCGCTGCCATCAGGTATCTTCCAGATTAACGAACCGATTCTGTTTGGCCTGCCAATCATCATGAACCCGGTCATGTTCATTCCGTTCATCCTGGTTCAACCACTGCTGGCAGCCATCACCCTGACGGCTTACTACATGGGCATTATTCCGCCGGTGACCAACATTGCACCGTGGACCATGCCAGCGGGGCTGGGCGCGTTCTTCAATACCAACGGTAGCGTCGCGGCCTTCCTGCTGGCGATATTCAACCTCGGGATTGCGACCCTGCTCTACATGCCATTCGTGGCGATTGCGAACAAAGCTGCCACCATCATTGATGAAGAAGAGAGCGAAGAGGACATTGCCCTCTCACTGAAATTCTAAGATTGACCGACGCGGGGAAACCCGCGTCAGCCACAAGGAGCTTAAACATGTTAGATTTGGATAGTATCGTCGCAGACGACGCCGCAGAGAACGATCTTGAAGAAGTGGTGATGGGGCTTATCATCAACTCCGGGCAGGCCCGCAGCCTGGCGTATGCCGCACTGAAGCAGGCCAAGCAGGGTGATTTTGCCGCCGCGAAAACCATGATGGAGCAGTCCCGTACCGCGCTGAACGAAGCGCACCTGGTGCAGACAAAGCTTATTGAAAACGATCAGGGTGAAGGGAAGATGAAGGTCAGCCTGGTGCTGGTACACGCGCAGGATCACCTGATGACCTCCATGCTGGCGCGCGAGCTGGTGGCGGAGTTGATTGAGCTTCACGAGAAAATGCACTAAGTCGGATGTTGCAGCAGGAGGTCAGCACGATGGAAATTAAAACCGCACTTGAACAGCAGCTGTTTAATGGCAAAAATTTTCACGTGGTTATCTACAACAAGACGGAGAGCGCCAGTGGTCTGCACCAGCATGACTACTACGAGTTCACGATTGTTCTGACCGGCCGCTACTACCAGGAGATCAACGGTAAGCGCGTCCTGCTTGAGCGAGGGGATTTTGTCTTCCTGCCGATGGGGTCCTATCACCAGAGCTTTTACGAATTCGGTGCAACCCGCATTCTGAATGTCGGCGTCAGCAGGCGCTTCTTTGAAAAGCACTATCTGCCGCTGGTACCGTTCTGCTTTGTGGCGTCTCAGGTTTATCGCGTGAAAAACGAGTTCATGACCTGGATTGAAACGGTTATTGCCTCGCTTAACTTCCGTGAAAATGAATTTGACGAGTTTATTGAAACGGTGACTTTCTATGTGATGAACCGGCTGCGTCATCATCGTGAAGAGCAGCAGGTGACGGATGATATTCCACAGTGGCTGCGCAGCACTGTTGAACTGATGCACGATAAAGCCCAGTTCAGTGACAATGCGCTGGAGAATATGGTTTCCCTGTCGGGAAAATCCCAGGAATATCTGACCCGCGCGACGCAGCGGTATTATCGTAAAACACCTGTGCAAATTATTAATGACATCCGCATTAACTTTGCCAAAAAACAGCTGGAAATTACTAACTACTCGGTCACCGATATTGCTTACGAATCGGGATACAGTAGCCCCAGCCTGTTTATTAAAACGTTTAAGAAATTAACGTCATTCACCCCGAACAGTTACCGCAAAAGTTTGACGGTAATGAATTAACTTTCGGCGGATTTATCCGCCACGAATATTGCTTTAATGGCTTGCCCAAATAGCGGGAAGAGTACGCTATACCTTGCAGGCGATTAACCTGATACGCAAAGGGAGATATTATGCAAAAGAAATTAAAAGTCGTAACCATTGGTGGCGGCAGCAGCTATACCCCGGAATTACTTGAAGGTTTTCTGAAACGTTATCATGAATTACCGGTCAGCGAATTATGGCTGGTGGACGTGGAGGAAGGTCAGGAGAAGCTGAATATTATTTTCGACCTGTGCCAACGCATGGTTGAGAAAGCGGGCGTACCTCTGACCGTGCATAAAACGCTGGATCGTCGACTGGCGCTGAAAGATGCAGATTTCGTGACCACCCAGCTGCGCGTTGGCCAGTTGAAAGCACGTGAACTGGACGAGCGTATTCCGTTGAGCCACGGTTATCTCGGTCAGGAAACTAACGGTGCCGGTGGCCTGTTCAAGGGCCTGCGTACCATTCCGGTTATTTTCGACATCGTTAAAGACGTGCAGGAAATCTGTCCAGACGCGTGGGTGATTAACTTCACTAACCCGGCAGGGATGGTGACCGAAGCGGTTTATCGTCATACCGGTTTCAGGCGCTTTATTGGCGTCTGTAATATTCCAGTCGGCATGAAAATGTTTATCCGTGACGTGCTGGAACTGACTGATAATGACGATCTCTCTATCGATCTGTTCGGTTTGAACCATATGGTGTTCATTAAAGATGTCATCGTGAACGGAACATCGCGTTTTGCTGAACTGCTGGACGGGGTCGCCTCGGGTCGTCTGACCGCTGCGTCTGTGAAAAACATCTTTGACCTGCCGTTCAGCGAAGGGCTGATCCGCTCGTTGAATCTGCTGCCGTGCTCCTACCTGCTTTATTACTTCAAGCAGAAAGAGATGCTGGCCATCGAAATGGGCGAGTATTACAAGGGGGGCGCGCGGGCGCAAATCGTTCAGAAAGTTGAGAAGCAGCTGTTCGACTTGTATAAAGATCCGAACCTGAACGTCAAGCCGAAAGAGCTTGAGCAGCGCGGCGGGGCCTATTATTCCGATGCGGCGTGTGAAGTGATCAACGCCATCTACAACGACAAGCAGGCGGAGCACTATGTTAACGTGCCGCACCACGGCCACATCGACAATATCCCGGCTGACTGGGCCGTTGAGATGACCTGCATTCTGGGACGCGATGGCGCTAAACCGCATCCGCGCATTACTCATTTTGATGACAAAGTTATGGGTCTGATCCACACCATTAAAGGCTTTGAAGTGGCGGCAAGTCAGGCGGCGCTGAGCGGCGAGCTGAATGACGTGCTTCTGGCACTGAACCTCAGCCCGCTGGTGCATTCCGACCGCGATGCGGAACAGCTTGCAGCAGAGATGATCCTGGCGCATGAAAAATGGTTGCCGAACTTTGCCGCCACGATTGAGAAGCTGAAGTTCAAACACCACTGAGAGGACGCACAATGGAAAACCTGCTGATCGTTAATGGTGATGATTTTGGCCTCTCGAAAGGTCAGAACTACGGCATTATTGAAGCCTGTCGCCGGGGGGTTGTGACATCCACTACGGCACTGGTTAATGGTGAAGCGGTTGAACACGCGGCGCAGCTAAGCCGCGACGTGCCTGAGCTGGGCGTCGGGATGCATTTTGTGCTGACGCTCGGTATGCCGCTTACGCCAATGCCGGGCCTGGCCCGTGACGGACAGTTAGGTAAATGGATTTGGGAACAGGCGGAGCAGGACGCTCTGCCGCTTGAAGAGATTGCCCGCGAGCTGGACTGTCAGTTCAACCGCTTTGCTGATCTGTTTGGTGATCTGCCAACACACATCGACAGCCATCACCACGTGCATATGATCCCGGCAATTTTCCCGATCGTTGCGGCGTTTGCTCAATGCAAAGGCGTAGCGATGCGCGTGGATCGTGAGGTGCAAGGGTTGCCGGACAGTGCGGTGACAACCACCGCAGGGTTCAGCAGCGCGTTTTACGGCGAGGCGATCGACGAAGCGCTGTTCCTGAAGGTGCTGGATGATTCTGCAGCTCGGGGAGAAAAGTCACTGGAGGTCATGGCGCACCCCGCATTTGTCGATAATATCGTGCGCAAGAGCGCGTACTGCTGGCCGCGCCTGGCGGAGCTGGATGTGCTGACGTCGTCGTCGCTGAAATACGCGATTGCCGAACGTGGGTATCGGTTGGGGACATTCCGGGATCTGTGAGAAGTGCCGGGGGGCGGCTTCGCCTTACCCGGCCTACGAACGGTCTGCAAACTTTTATAGGCCGGGTAAGCGCAAGC
>NZ_JTLF01000094.1:0-328 GCF_000798855.1 Enterobacter sp. ZOR0014
ATTTCCGGGGCATCCACGCCGTCGATACGCGCCAGCGGATCGTAGCTGTCCTGATCGCTGTAGACGTAGGTCAGCGGCACATCCCCGTGCACTTCCTGCAGCAGGCGGAACCCCTCCCAGACAAAACGGGTAGTGACTGGCTTGCCGGCTGGCTGCCCGCCCAGCATCTGGCGACGCGTTTTGCTGATCCGTCGTCCGAGCAGATCGTAGCGGAAGCTGACCTGCGTCTGCGGTTTGTTGCGGTCCCGCGGCTGGCTGATGACTTCCGTCAGGCGATGCTCACCGTCGTAGCGGTAGTGCCACCGGGTCTGGCCGTTATCCTTCTCCA
>NZ_JTLF01000035.1:0-14342 GCF_000798855.1 Enterobacter sp. ZOR0014
AAACTTGCGGATAATACTTATCCGGACGACGACCAACAGGCCCCCTCAGGCCAGGGACAAAGGATGAAACCGTTTCGCTTAGCCGCGATCTCTCTCGCGCTGCTTACCACATTTACGCTTGTCGGCTGTGACAACAGCGACGATAAATCTCAGACTGCGGCTCCCGCAGCATCTACCACATCAACCCCGAAAGCGGCTGAAAAGCCTGATGCAGAAAAATTGGCAAAACTGGCGGCACAGAGCCAGGGCAAAGCATTAACCCTACTGGATGCCTCTGAAGTACAGCTGGACGGCGCCGCCACGCTGGTGTTGACCTTCTCTGTTCCGTTGAATCCCGACCAGGATTTCGCGAAAACAGTGCATGTCGTGGATAAGAAAAGTGGCAAGGTTGACGGAGCGTGGGAACTTGCGCCTAACCTGAAAGAGCTTCGCCTGCGTCATCTGGAGCCCAACCGTAATCTGGTTGTCACCGTCGAACGTGGTTTACAGGCGCTGAACAAAGCAACGTTCGACATTGATTATGAAAAAGCGATCACCACCCGGGATGTCGAACCGACGGTCGGTTTTGCCAGCCGCGGATCGCTGCTGCCGGGCAAAGTGGTGGAAGGGCTGCCGGTGATGGCGCTCAACGTCAACAATGTGGACGTCAATTTCTACCGCGTGAAGCCGGAATCGCTGGCTTCCTTTGTCAGTCAGTGGGAGTACCGTAACTCCCTGACCAACTGGGAATCCGACAACCTGCTGAAGATGGCGGAACTGGTTTATACCGGTCGCTTTGATCTCAATCCGGCGCGCAATACCCGTGAAAAACTGCTCCTGCCGCTCAAGGATATCAAGCCGCTCCAGCAGTCTGGCGTCTATATCGCGGTCATGAACCAGGCCGGACACTACAACTACAGCAATGCCGCAACCCTCTTTACCCTGAGCGATGTCGGGTTATCCGCTCACCGTTACCACAACCGCCAGGACATCTTTACCCAGAGTCTGGAAAACGGTGCGGCGCAGTCCGGTGTCACCGTCACGCTGCTGAATGACAAAGGGCAGACCCTTGCCGAGGCGAAAAGCGATGCGGACGGTCATGCGACGCTTGAAACCGACAAAGAGGCCGCGCTGATTCTGGCGAGCAAAGATGGCCAGACCACGCTGCTTGATCTCAAACTTCCGGCGCTCGATCTGGCGGAGTTTGATATCGCCGGTAATCCGGGCTACAGCAAGCAGTTCTTTATGTTTGGTCCGCGCGATCTCTATCGCCCGGGTGAAACCGTGATCCTCAACGGCTTACTGCGCGACAGCGACGGAAAGCCGCTCCCCGACCAGCCTGTGAAGCTTGACGTGTTGCGTCCGGATGGACAGGTGGCGCGCACGATGGTCGTTAAGCCAGAAAACGGGCTCTATCGTTTTAACTATCCGCTGGATAGCGGTGCGCAGACCGGCATGTGGCATATCCGCGCGAACACAGGTGATAACCAGCAGCGTCTGTGGGATTTCCACGTGGAAGATTTCATGCCTGAGCGTATGGCGCTGAATCTGACAGGTCAAAAAGCACCGGTTTCCCCGCAGGATGACGTGGACTTTAACGTAGTAGGCTATTACCTGTACGGTGCGCCGGCTAATGGGAATTCACTGCAGGGCCAGCTTTTCCTCCGCCCACTGCGTGAGGCCGTGCCTGCACTGCCAGGCTTCCAGTTTGGGGACATCGCTGAGGAAAACCTGAGCCGCAGTCTGGATGAAGTGCAGCTTACGCTGGACGAACAGGGGCGCGGGCAGGTTACGACTGAAAGCCAGTGGAAAGAAGTGCATTCGCCGCTACAGCTGATCCTGCAGGCCAGCCTGCTGGAGTCGGGCGGTCGCCCGGTGACGCGTCGCGCTGAGCAGGCCATCTGGCCGGCGGCTGAACTGCCGGGTATCCGTCCTCAGTTCGCCAGCAAGGCCGTATACGACTACCGCACGGATACCACCGTCAACCAACCCATTGTTGACGAAAACGGTAATGCCAGCTTTGACATCGTTTATGCCGATGCCAGCGGGGCGAAAAAAGCGGTATCCGGCTTACAGGTGCGCCTGATCCGCGAGCGCCGCGACTACTTCTGGAACTGGTCTGAGAGCGAAGGCTGGCAGTCTCAGTTCGATCAAAAAGATCTGGTTGAAGGTGAACAGGAGCTTAGCCTCAAGGCCGATGAAACCGGCAAGGTCACTTTCCCGGTGGAGTGGGGCTCATACCGTCTGGAGGTGAAAGCGCCTGATGAGATGGTCAGTAGCGTGCGTTTCTGGGCAGGATACAGCTGGCAGGATAACAGCGATGGCACGGGGGCAGCACGCCCTGACCGCGTGACGCTGAAGCTGGATAAACCCGCTTATCAGCCAGGCGATACCATCCAGCTGCATATCGCTGCACCCGCCGCAGGCAAGGGTTATGCCATGATCGAATCCAGCGAAGGGCCGCTGTGGTGGAAAGAGATCGACGTACCGGCAAACGGGCTCGATCTCTCGATTCCGGTAGATAAAGCCTGGAAACGTCACGATCTCTATCTCAGCACACTGGTGGTGCGCCCTGGGGATAAATCGAAATCCGCCACGCCGAAACGCGCGGTTGGTCTGCTGCATCTGCCGATGGGAGACGAAAATCGTCGCCTGAACATTGCGCTCGATAACCCGCAGAAAATGCGGCCAAATCAGACGCTCTCGGTGAAGGTGAAAGCCAGCGTGAAAGAGGGTGCGGTTCCACAGAAAGTGAACGTGCTGGTTTCGGCAGTGGACAGCGGCGTGCTGAACATTACCGATTACATTACGCCAGATCCGTGGCAGGCGTTCTTCGGCCAGAAGCGCTACGGCGCGGATATCTACGATATCTACGGCCAGGTCATTGAAGGACAGGGCCGCATGGCGGCGCTGCGCTTCGGCGGTGATGGCGATGAACTGAAGCGCGGCGGCAAACCGCCGGTGAACCACGTCACCATTGTTGCCCAGCAGGCTCAGCCGGTTACGCTGGATGCTAACGGGGAAGGTACCGTTACGCTGCCGATTGGAGACTTCAACGGCGAGCTGCGCCTGATGGCACAGGCCTGGACGGAAGATGATTTTGGCAGCAGTGAAAGCAAGGTTGTGGTGGCCGCACCGGTCATTACCGAGCTGAACACCCCGCGTTTCCTGGCGAGTGGAGATACCTCGCGCCTGACGCTGGATCTGACCAACCTGACCGACCAGCCGCAAACGCTGAACGTTGCCCTGACTGCGACAGGCAAACTGTCCCTGGAGGGCGCGCCGCCGCAGCCGGTTCAGCTGCCGCCGGGCGCGCGTAGCACCCTGTTTATTCCAGTACGTGCGCTGGAAGGCTATGGCGACGGTGAGGTGACGGCACAGGTTACCGGCCTGCAGCTTCCGGGAGAAACCTTCGCAGCGCAGCAGAAAAGCTGGAAAATCGGCGTACGTCCGGCATTCCCGGCACAGACCGTCAATACCGGAGCGATGCTGAACCCGGGTGAATCCTGGACCGCACCGGCGCAGCATAGTAGCGGTTTCTCTCCAGCCACTCTGCAGGGGCAACTCCTGCTGAGCGGTAAACCACCGCTCAACCTGGCGCGCTATATTCGTGAACTGCAGGCGTATCCGTATGGCTGTCTGGAACAAACCACGAGTGGCCTGTTCCCGTCGCTCTACACCAACGCGGCGCAGCTCACCGCGCTTGGTATTAAGGGCGACACGGATGACAAGCGCCGTGCTGCCATTGATATTGGGATCTCGCGTCTGCTGCAGATGCAGCGCGAGGAGGGCGGCTTTGCGTTGTGGGATAAAAACGGCCCGGAAGAGTACTGGCTGACCGCCTATGTCACTGACTTCCTGGTGCGTGCAGGCGAGCAAGGCTACAGCGTGCCTGCCGAAGCCGTGAATAACGCCAATAGCCGCCTGCTGCGCTACCTGCAGGATCCGGGCATGATGTCCATTCGCTACAGCGACGACACCCAGGCCAGCAAATTTGCCGTACAGGCTTATGCCGCTCTGGTGCTGGCGCGCCAGCAAAAAGCACCGCTGGGTGCGCTGCGCGAAATTTGGGATCGTCACGCTCAGTCTGCTTCCGGGCTGCCGCTGATGCAGCTGGGTATGGCGCTCAAACTGATGGGCGATGCCCCACGCAGCCAGCAGGCACTGGACCTGGCGCTCAAAACGCCGCGCAACGACAGCAAAAACTGGATGGCCGATTACGGTAGTCAGTTGCGCGATAACGCGTTGATGCTCTCCCTGCTGGAAGAGTACAAGCTGCTGCCGGATGCGCAAAATACGTTGCTGAATGCGCTGTCTGAACAGGCTTTCAGTCAGCGCTGGCTGTCTACTCAGGAGAGTAATGCCCTCTTCCTGGCCGGACGTTCGCTGCAAACTTTGTCAGGTGCATGGCAGGCGAAAACCTCGCTGTCTGATACCGCCTCAGGCGGTGATAAATCGCTGGTACAAAACGTCAACGGCGACCAGCTTGGCGCGCTGCAGGTGACCAATACCGGCACTTCGCCACTGTGGGTTCGCCTGGACAGCACGGGTTATCCGGAATATGCGCCTCAGCCGAGCTCGAACGTGCTGCAGGTTGAACGTCACATCCTGGCAACCGACGGCAGCAGTAAATCGCTCTCATCTCTGAAGAGTGGTGAACTGGTACTGGTGTGGCTTGAGGTGAAAGCCAGCCAGAACGTGCCGGATGCGCTGGTGGTGGATCTTCTCCCGGCGGGTCTGGAGCTGGAAAACCAGAACCTGGCGAGCAGCAGCGCCAGCCTGCAGGACAGCGGCAGCGAGGTGCAAAACCTGCTGAGCCAGATGCAGCAGGCGGATATTCAGCATATGGAGTTCCGCGACGACCGCTTTGTGGCCGCTGTGCCGGTCAACGAAGGTCAGCCGGTCACGCTGGTTTACCTGGCGCGCGCCGTCACACCGGGAACTTACCAGGTGCCGGTCCCGATGGTGGAGTCTATGTACGTTCCGCAGTGGCGGGCAACGGGTGCGGCCAGCGGCCCGCTGATTGTTGTTCCGTAATATGCTGAAAGCACGTCTGACACGCTCCCGCTGGCTCTGGCTGGCGGGAGCGCTTCTCATTTTATGGGGGCTGGTTTTCGCCGCCGACCGCCTGTGGCCGTTACCTCTGAAAGAGGTGAACCCCGCCCGGGTGGTGGTGGATGAGAACGGCACGCCGCTGTGGCGTTTTGCTGACGCGGAGGGCATCTGGCGCTATCCGGTGACCATTGAAGAGGTCTCTCCCCGCTATCTTGAGGCGCTAATCCAGTATGAAGATCGCTGGTTCTGGGATCATCCCGGCGTAAACCCACTCTCTGTCATGCGCGCCGCCTGGCAGGATCTCACCTCCGGGAGAGTGGTCTCGGGTGGAAGTACGCTTACCATGCAGGTGGCGCGCCTGCTGGATCCGCATCCGCGCACCTTCGGTGGAAAGATCCGTCAGCTCTGGCGGGCGATGCAGCTGGAGTGGCATCTCTCCAAACGCGATATTCTTACGCTGTATCTCAACCGTGCCCCGTTTGGCGGCACGCTGCAGGGGGTAGGGGCAGCAAGCTGGACCTATCTGGGGAAACCACCTTCGCAGCTTAGCTACTCCGATGCAGCGCTGCTGGCCGTACTGCCGCAGGCACCAAGTCGTCTGCGCCCGGACCGCTGGCCGGAGCGGGCCGAAGCGGCACGCAATAAAGTGCTCGACCGCATGATGACCCAGGGCGTCTGGTCAGAAAAACAGGTAAAAGAGTCCCGTGAAGAGCCGGTATGGCTGGCTCCCCGTCAGATGCCGCAGCTGGCGCCGCTTTTTGCTCGCATGATGCTCGGCAAAAGCCGCGACACAAAAATTGTCACCACGCTGGATGCCGGACTACAACGACAGCTGGAAGAGCTGGCGATGAACTGGAAATCCCGCCTGCCGGCACGCAGCTCGTTGGCGATGATCGTCGTGGATCATACGGATATGAAAGTGCGCGGCTGGGTCGGTTCGGTGGATATTAACGACGACAGTCGATTTAGCCATGTTGATATGGTCAATGCGATCCGATCGCCGGGATCGGTGCTGAAACCCTTTATTTACGGTATGGCGCTGGATGATGGCCTGATCCATCCCGCCTCATTGCTTCAGGACGTTCCTCGAAAAACCGGTGATTATCGCCCCGGAAATTTCGACAGCGGCTTCCACGGGCCGGTCAGCATGAGTGAAGCGCTGGTACGCTCCCTCAACCTGCCGGCGGTGCAGGTGCTGGAAGCCTACGGGCCAAAGCGTTTTGCCGGAATGCTGAGCAATGCCGGGCTGCCGCTGATCCTGCCTGCGGGGGCACAACCGAATTTGTCGCTGATTTTGGGAGGTGCAGGCGCGCGGCTGGCCGATATCGCCGCTGCCTATAGCGCCTTTGCCCGACACGGCAAGGCGGGAAGGCTGCGCTTCCAGCCTGGCGACGCGCTTGTTGAGCGCCCGCTGTTATCGGCAGGTTCAGCGTGGATTATTCGCCGTATTCTCGCCAACGAGGCGCAGCCGCTGCCGGACAGTGCGCTACCGCAAATTGCGCCGCTGGCGTGGAAAACCGGCACCAGCTACGGCTACCGTGATGCCTGGGCAATTGGGCTGAACGCCCGTTACGTCATTGGCATCTGGACCGGAAGACCGGACGGCACGCCCGTGGCCGGGCAGTTTGGTTTTGCCAGCGCGGTGCCGCTCCTGAATCAGATAAATAACCTGCTTCAGTCTCGGTCGACGGTAGACGAAGCCCGCCTGCCGCGCGATCCGCGTCCGGAGAGCGTCGGGCAGGGTGTGATCTGCTGGCCTGGCGGTCAGTCGCTGCCGGAAGGCAGTGAAAACTGTCGGCGTCGCCTTTCCACATGGTTGCTGGAAGGAAGTGAGCCGCCTACGCTGCTTTTACCGGAACAGGAAGGTATTCGCGGCATTCGTTTCCCGGTCTGGCTTGATAAAACGGGTAAGCGTGTTGCAGCAGATTGCCCGGATGCCACGGAGAAAATCCTCGATGTCTGGCCGCTGCCGCTGGAGTCGTGGCTGCCAGCAGCAGAAAAAAGGGCGGCGCGTCTTCCTGCGAAATCAACAGTCTGTCCGCCTCTGGATAATAACAATGCGGCACCACTGATGATTTCGGGAATCAGAGAGGGAGCTGTGATTAAGCGACTCCCGGGTGAAGGAAATGTGACGCTTTCTGTCAGTACGACAGGTGGAGAAGGTGAGCGCTGGTGGTTTTTAAACGGAGAACCGTTAAAAGGACGGAATTATAATTATTCATTAAAATTATATTTGCCGGGTAATTATCAATTATTTGTGATGGATGAGGCAGGACAAACGGCGACGGTAAATTTCGAGCTGGGCCGTTAAGTTTTACCCCTAAAGCGTTAGCTTGATAATTATCAACATTCGTTCCTGAAAAAAAACGAGAATGCGTTTTTATTTGAAGGAACGAGCAATGAAAAAAAATAAAAATCAGGGAGAGGGTTTTATTCCCGAGATATCCCGACGTCATTTTATTCAGGCAGGATCGGCGCTCGCCGCCCTTCCGCTTGTTGTGACAACCCGCAACGTACAGGCGCAGGACGCCGCGGCAACACGTGCGGCGCCGGAAGAAAAAGTGGTGCAAACCTGCAGCACGTTTGACTGCGGGGGGAAGTGTGATATTCGAGCTCACGTCAGCGAAGGCGTTGTCACCCGAATTTCCTCGCGCCCGGATAATGCATTGGATCCGCAGATGCCGGTTATGCGTGCCTGTGTTCGTGGCAGAGCGTATCGGAAATTTGTTTATCATCCCGATCGGCTTAAATATCCAATGAAGCGTACAGGTAAACGTGGTGAAGGAAAATTCGAACGTATTACCTGGGATGAAGCCACGACGCTGATTGCGAATCAATTAAAAACGATTACGCAAAAATACGGTGCGGCTTCACGCTATGTTCATGTGGGTACCGCAGTTTCTGGCGGAACGTTTTCCGGCGATAAAATGGTTCGTCGTCTGCTCAACTTAACCGGCGGCTACCTCGAAAGCTATCACTCGGTCAGTATGGGTAACACGGCGGCAGCCACGCCGTATACCTATGGCACCGCTGCCAGCGGCAGTTCTCTGGACACGCTGCTTGATACGAAACTGGTCATCCTCTGGGGGCATAACCCGACGGAGACGATTTTTGGTCACAGCAACTACTTCTTCCAGAAGATGAAGCAAAACGGCACCCGCTTTATCGTTGTCGATCCGCGCTATTCAGACACGGTTTCCTCCCTTGCCGATCGGTGGATCCCGCTGCTTCCTGCCACTGATAACGCCCTGATGGATGCCATGATGTACGTGATCGTCACAGAGAACCTGCACGATCGCGACTTCATTCAGCGCTATACCCTGGGCTTTGACGAAGCATCAATGCCGGAAGGCGTTCCGGCCAATGAATCCCTGATGGCTTACCTGAGCGGGGCAAAAGACGGCGTGGCGAAAACCCCTGAGTGGGCCGAGAAAATTACCCATGTGCCTGCGCAGACTATCCGTCAGCTGGCTCGCGACTACGCAAATACTAAACCTGCTGCACTGATCCAGGGTTGGGGGCCGCAGCGTCACAACTGCGGCGAGCGCACCGCGCGCGGCTCAACGTTACTGGCGACGCTAACGGGTAACGTCGGCGTCAAAGGCGGCTGGGCGGCAGGCTATGGTGGCTGCGCTAACCGCAAATTTGCCGTTGGGCCCGAAATGTCGGATAACCCGGTAAAAGCCAAAATATCGGTGATGAACTGGGTGCAGGCCGCCGACGATGCTTCTCAGGTGACGGCGGAAGTCGGTCTGAAAGACGCAGACAAGCTGGACAGCAATATCCGCATCCTGTTCTCGCTGGCCGGCAATTACCTGGCTAACCAGAACCCGGATCTCCATCAGGCGACCCGCGTGCTGGAAGACGAGTCGAAAATCGAATTTATTGTCGCAAGCGATCTGTTTATGACGCCGAGCGCCAGATACGCCGATCTTCTCCTGCCGGAAACCAGCTTTATGGAGCGCTGGAATATTGGCGAAACCTGGGGGACCGCGAGCTATCTGATCCTGTCGGAAAAGCTGATTGAGCCAGAGTTTGAGCGCCGTTCAGATTGCGACTGGCTGCGTGAGGTTGCCGCTAAGCTCGGCATTGAATCCGCGTTCAGCGAGGGCCGTGACGAAAAAGCGTGGATTGAGCACATCTGGGAGCAGACGCGGCTGGCGATGCCGGAGGAAAATCTGCCGGACTTCACGACGCTACAGAAAACGCGTCAGCATCTTTTCAAAAGCGCGCCGTACGTTGCCTTTGAAGACAACATTCGCGATCCGCAAAATCATCCGTTCCCGACGCCGTCCGGGAAGATTGAGATCTTCTCGAAGCGTCTGTACGACATGCAACACCCGGAAATTCCGGCGCTATCGCACTACGTTCCCGCTCATGAAGGCCCGGAAGATGAACTGGCGAAAACTTTCCCGCTTCAGCTGATTACCTGGAAAGGGAAAAACCGTGCCAACTCAACGCAATATGCTAACCCGTGGTTAATTGAAGCCCAGCAGCAAAAGCTGTGGATTAACCCGCAGGATGCGCAAAAGCGCGGCATTGCGCAGGGCGATACCGTGCGCATCCATAACGCGCGCGGCATTTGTGAAATCCCGGCCGAGGTGACGCCGCGCATCATTCCAGGCGTCGTTGCCATGCAGGCTGGTGCCTGGTGGCAGCCGGACGAGCAGGGTATTGATAAAGGTGGTTGCGCGAACGTCCTCAGTTCAGCCCGTATTACCGCGCTTGCGAAAGGGAATTCTCATCAAACCATGCTGGTGGAGGTAGCGAAAGCATGAGTCAGTTTAAACACTACGCGCCGGTGAGCGATAAACAGCTGGGTTTTTATATCGACTCCTCCCGCTGTTCGGGCTGCAAGGCCTGTCAGGTGGCGTGCAAAGATAAAAATAACCTTGAGGTTGGACGTCGTTTCCGCCGCGTTTATGAAGTCAACGGCGGAAATTTCATTCCAACCGGGCAGGGGGGCGTCAGCAATAACGTTTTTGCTTACACGCTCTCTATTTCTTGTAACCACTGTGCGGACCCGGTCTGCACCAAAAACTGCCCGACTACCGCGATGCACAAGCGTCCGGGCGACGGCATCGTGCGCGTCGATACGGACAAGTGCGTTGGCTGCGGCTACTGCGCATGGTCATGTCCTTACGGCGCGCCGCAGCTCAATGAGCAGACCGGACAGATGTCGAAATGCGATTTTTGCGTGGATCTCCAGGCAAAGGGGGAGCAGCCAGTCTGTGTGGCAACCTGTCCACTCGAAGCGATCAAATTCGGACCCATTGATGAACTTCGGGAGAAATACGGCGCGGTCTGCGATGTGAAAGGTTTGCCTGATTCTTCCATCACACAACCGAACCTGGTAGTCAAAGCGCATCAGGGTGCAGAGAAAGAGGGGAAGCGTCATGCATGAGTTACCATTGATGATATTTACGCTGTTCCTGCAGGGATCGGTAGGCGTGACCCTCTGGCTGGCGTTTGGCGAGGCGCGCGCATCGCAGTCTCGTCTGCTGCTGCCCGCTGCCGGGGCGTTTGTCCTGGCCAGTCTGGGGCTTATCTCCTCGGCGCTGCACATGGGCTATCCGCTCAACGCCCTTAACGCGCTGCGCCACGTTTCCAGCTCCTGGCTGAGCCGTGAGATCGTCTTTGCCAGCCTTTACCTTGCGGCACTGGGCCTTGCGACGCTGCTGATGTTTGCCAAAAAACCAGGCTGGAAGCTGCTGTTGGTTGTGGCCGGTGTTGCCGGGCTGGTGGATGTGTTCTGCATGGCGCAGATCTACATGCATACGTCGGTGGTGACCTGGCAGCACATTAACACTCTGGTGCTGTTCATCGGCTCAGTGGGGATCATAGGTTCAGCCTGCATGGCCGTTGGGCTGCGCTGCCAAACTTCCGTGCGTGCGGCGGTTGTCATTGTCGCGCTGCTGGTGCTTGTGCGGCTGGTCATGCAGCCCGTCTGGCTGGCAGACATTGCGACCATGGATAACACCGTGGTGACGTTCCCTCACGCACCGTTGCAGATGCTGGAGCAACTGCGCACGGTACATCTGCTGAGCTGGTGCGTTTCGGTTGCGGGTATGCTGTGCTTTGCCGCGGGCGGTCTGAAAGCGGCGCGAGGCCCAATGCTGCTGGGCAGTGCGCTGTTGATCGTGGGTGAGCTTATGCTGCGCTTCGTTTTCTTCAGTATTGGCTGATGGGCGAATTGTCATTATCCCCGGCGATAGAGGTGACGCGTGCGTGCGTGCGTCGCCGTTTTCGCCATGCTGCCTGCAGTGCCTGCGCGGACGTTTGTCCCGCGCAGGTTTTTTCTTTTACTGAAATGGGCATCTCGGTTGATGAACAGCGCTGTATAGGCTGCGGTGACTGCCTGTTCGTCTGTCCCACCGAGGCCATTGCCGACATCACGCCGCGAAAACGCTTTCTGCGTGGCGAGACCCTCGTTGGACCTTTTACTGAACATGCCCCAGGGGTGAATGAGCTGCTGCTATGGCACGCGCAACACCGTGTGCGTTTTATCAGTATTGAAGCGGAATACTACCCGGCCTGGTTACTGGCGCTTGCCCGGCTTAATCTTGTGCTTCGTCGACGGGGTGAAGCGGTATGGGCTTTTAAGCCTGACCCGATCAACGAGGTGAATATTGCCCGCCGTGCGCTTATGTATGTTCCGCGGGAGGATGTGCGCCGCTGTAACGTCGTGCCGGGCCAGCGTCAGCTGCGCAGGGCATTCGCAGGATTTAGTGAGTCAGATATCGTTCTCGACATCGGAAAATGTATGTTGTGTGGGGCATGCTGGCGAAGCTGCACGGAAAACGCAATTCGTTTTGAGAATGCCACGCTGGTGGTGGAAACCGGACGCTGTACCGGGTGTGGGGGGTGCGAAGCGGTGTGTCAGCATGGCGCGATAAGCATAACGCAGACAGAACAGAGCGCGAAAAGCAGCGTGACGCCTGCCTGTGAGGCTGTTTGCCTGACGTGTCATCGTCATTTCTGGTCATTCAGGATGGATGAAAAGCACTGCCCCCTCTGTTCACGCCATCACTTCGCTATGCGCGATTCGACCTGTTGCTAATCTTCGTCTCATTTTAAAAAAATGTTATGCAGAACCATAGGCAATGGCGCTATTGCTCATTATAATCCGCGCCACACCATACTCAGGTATGCAAAACAACAGAACATTGACAGAGGTTATCATGGCTATTGAACGTACTTTTTCCATCATCAAACCAAACGCGGTGGCAAAAAACGTTATTGGCAGCATCTTCGCTCGCTTTGAATCAGCAGGGTTCAAAATTGTTGGCACCAAAATGCTGCACCTGACCGTTGAGCAGGCTCGCGGTTTCTACGCTGAGCACGAAGGCCGTCCATTCTTTGACGGTCTGGTTGAGTTCATGACCTCCGGTCCTATCGTGGTATCCGTGCTGGAAGGCGAGAACGCAGTACAGCGCCATCGCGATCTGCTGGGTGCAACCAACCCGGACAACGCGCTGGCCGGTACCCTGCGCGCTGACTACGCGGACAGCTTCACCGAGAACGGCACCCACGGTTCTGACTCCGTTGAATCTGCTGCACGCGAAATCGCCTTCTTCTTCGCAGAAGGCGAAGTGTGTCCACGCACCCGTTAATTTAACGGTTTCGTTTACACATTAATTTCGTAAATGCCACGTGCAAACGTGGCATCCCTGCGCCAGACTTTGTACAATGCAACGCCCCGGATGAGCAGACCGCTGTCCGGGGCGTTTCTATTCAACCCTCCAGGGGCCACAACGTGTAACAACGAGGCCGGAAAATATTATGTCTGAATTAGTGAATACCTCCGAAGTCGCCATTCCTGCGGTTCCCAATAAAAATGGAAAAATTAACCTGCTGGACCTGAACCGTCAGCAGATGCGCGAGTTCTTTAAAGATATGGGTGAGAAGCCGTTTCGTGCCGATCAGGTGATGAAATGGATGTACCACTACTGCAGCGACAACTTTGATGAAATGACTGACATCAACAAAGTGCTGCGTAACAAGCTCAAAGAAGTGGCTGAAATCCGCGCCCCGGAAGTGGTGGAAGAGCAGCGCTCTGCCGATGGCACCATCAAATGGGCGATTGCCGTAGGCGATCAGCGCGTTGAAACCGTCTACATCCCGGAAGAAGACCGCGCCACGCTGTGTGTCTCCTCCCAGGTGGGCTGCGCGCTGGAGTGCAAATTCTGCTCTACCGCACAGCAAGGGTTCAACCGTAACCTGCGTGTCTCTGAAATTATCGGCCAGGTCTGGCGCGCCGCGAAAATCGTCGGTGCGGCAAAAGTGACCGGTACCCGTCCTATCACCAACGTGGTGATGATGGGGATGGGTGAGCCGCTGCTGAACCTGACTAACGTGGTACCGGCAATGGAAATCATGCTGGATGACTTCGGTTTTGGCCTGTCCAAGCGTCGTGTGACGCTGTCGACGTCAGGCGTTGTCCCTGCGCTGGATAAGCTTGGCGACATGATTGACGTTGCGCTGGCTATCTCCCTGCACGCACCAAACGATGAAATTCGTGACGAAATTGTACCGATCAACAAAAAGTACAATATCGAAACCTTCCTCGCTGCCGTGCGCCGTTACCTGGAGAAATCCAACGCCAACCAGGGCCGCGTCACCATCGAGTACGTGATGCTTGACCACGTTAACGACGGTACCGAGCACGCGCATCAACTGGCTGAGCTGCTGAAAGATACGCCATGCAAAATCAACCTGATCCCATGGAACCCGTTCCCGGGGGCGCCGTATGGCCGTAGTTCGAACAGCCGTATCGACCGTTTCTCCAAGGTACTGATGGAGTATGGTTTCACCACTATTGTGCGTAAAACCCGTGGTGATGATATTGATGCAGCGTGTGGACAACTGGCTGGCGATGTCATTGATCGAACCAAACGTACCCTGCGTAAACGCATGCAGGGTGAGACGATTGCGGTCAAAGCTGTTTGATTATTATGCACTCACGGCGCATTATCTGCGCCGTGATGCATAATCTTACTGAATAATCAGTCAGATTCGTGAAGACTGATCAATAATTACGGTGCGTTTCATCCGACTTTCGGGCAGTATGTAACGACGTAACAACAGTTTAGCCGTTCGGGCAGGGCTGTACTGTCATCTCCGGGCTGACAGTCTTATACTGTCTGTTCAAGGTTAACTGACCTGAAGTTTCGCGGTGCGGGTGGCATTGTGACTCACCGGCACCTGAACCCTTTTTTTCACGTACCAGTAGTTGTAGCGAATGAATACTGAAGCCACTCACGACCAACATGAAGCACTCTCCACTGGCGTTCGTCTTCGCAATGTTC
>NZ_JTLF01000209.1:0-232 GCF_000798855.1 Enterobacter sp. ZOR0014
CATGCAAACAAATCAGCTTATGCAAACTCAATGGACGATAAAGCATATATGGTAAAGCCTAGTGACGCCTTGGGTGGTTCTACTCTAACAGCATGGGCAGAATTTATGTTAATGTTAAGCCCTAAACGTGGCAAGCATAACGACTTCTCTAAGTTATCAGTCAAAGCGCGTGGATATCAGTTTGACGATGATTTAAACTTTTCATACGTTGATTCAGTATTCACTTGCGTCA
>NZ_JTLF01000375.1:0-291 GCF_000798855.1 Enterobacter sp. ZOR0014
GGGCTTATTTGTTTTTAAGTGGCTGGGGTGCAGGGATTCGAACCCCGGAATGCTGGTATCAGAAACCAGAGCCTTACCGCTTGGCGACACCCCAATTGCGTTAAACAAACTGCTTAACGACTTTTTAAATTGGCTGGGGTACGAGGATTCGAACCTCGGAATGCCGGAATCAGAATCCGGTGCCTTACCGCTTGGCGATACCCCAACAATTTGTCTTGATTACCGAAAAATCGACAATCTTAATTTGGTGGCTACGACGGGATTCGAACCTGTGACCCCATCATTATGAGT
>NZ_JTLF01000268.1:0-17934 GCF_000798855.1 Enterobacter sp. ZOR0014
CCCGAAAAAGGGCCAGTCAGTTGCTTAACTGACTGGCATTACAACCGAAGTTGCCGTTTTGCTTTTACCTTACTACTCAGTGAGCCGCTTCCGGCTTGTGCTTCGCCGCACTCTGGAAGTCGTACGTCAGCTCGTTCTTCGCCTGATCCAGCGCCACGGTCACCTGACCGCCGTCCACCAGCGAGCCAAACAGTAGCTCGTTCGCCAGCGGTTTCTTCAGGTTGTCCTGAATCACACGCGCCATCGGACGGGCACCCATCGCACGGTCGTAGCCTTTTTCAGCCAGCCAGTTGCGGGCCTCCTGGCTCACTTCCAGCGATACGCCTTTCTGGTCCAGCTGTACCTGCAACTCGACGATGAACTTGTCCACCACCTGATGGATCACCTCGGTAGACAGGTGATCGAACCAGATAATGTTGTCCAGACGGTTACGGAACTCCGGCGTAAAGATCTTCTTGATCTCTTCCATCGCATCGGTGCTGTTATCCTGATGGATCAGGCCGATGGATTTACGCTCGGTTTCACGTACCCCGGCGTTGGTGGTCATCACCAGCACCACGTTGCGGAAGTCCGCCTTGCGCCCGTTGTTGTCGGTCAGCGTCCCGTTATCCATCACCTGCAGCAGGATGTTGAACACATCCGGGTGCGCTTTCTCGATTTCATCGAGCAGCAGTACCGCGTGCGGATGCTTGATCACCGCGTCGGTGAGCAGGCCGCCCTGGTCAAAGCCGACGTAGCCCGGAGGCGCACCAATCAAACGGCTGACGGTGTGGCGCTCCATATACTCGGACATATCAAAGCGCAGCAGCTCAATGCCCAGCGCTTTGGAGAGCTGAACCGTCACCTCGGTTTTCCCGACGCCGGTTGGGCCAGCGAACAGGAAGGACCCGACAGGCTTGTGCTCATGCCCCAGCCCGGCGCGGGCCATCTTGATCGCTTCGGTTAAGGCCTCAATGGCTTTATCCTGACCAAAGACCAGCATTTTCAGGCGATTGCCGAGGGTGCGCAGCGTGTCGCGGTCACTCTGAGAGACGCTCTTCTCAGGAATACGCGCGATGCGGGCCACCACGGACTCAATGTCCGCCACGTTAACCGTTTTCTTACGCTTGCTGGCCGGCATCAGGCGCGCTCGCGCCCCTGCCTCATCAATCACGTCAATTGCCTTATCCGGCAGATGACGATCGTTGATGTATTTCACCGCCAGCTCCACCGCCGCACGGACCGCTTTCGCGGTGTAACGCACGTCGTGGTGCGCTTCATACTTCGGCTTCAGACCGTTGATGATCTGCACCGTTTCCTCAACGGACGGTTCGGTCACGTCAATTTTCTGGAAGCGGCGCGCCAGCGCACGGTCTTTTTCGAAGATGTTGCTGAACTCCTGGTAGGTAGTGGAGCCAATCACGCGGATCTTGCCGCTGGAGAGCAGCGGTTTGATCAGGTTAGCGGCATCCACCTGGCCACCGGACGCCGCACCTGCGCCGATGATGGTGTGGATCTCATCGATAAACAGAATGCTGTTGGTGTCCTGCTCCAGCTGTTTTAAAAGCGCCTTGAAGCGTTTTTCAAAATCGCCGCGGTATTTGGTGCCCGCCAGCAGCGAGCCAATATCCAGCGAGTAGATGGTGCAATCGGCAATCACTTCCGGCACGTCGCCCTGCACAATGCGCCAGGCCAGACCTTCCGCAATCGCGGTTTTCCCCACGCCTGACTCACCCACCAGCAGCGGGTTGTTTTTGCGGCGACGGCACAGCACCTGGATCGCGCGCTCCAGCTCTTTATCGCGACCAATCAGCGGGTCGATACCGCCAACGCGAGCAAGCTGGTTAAGATTGGTGGTGAAGTTTTCCATACGATCCTCCCCGCCTGCTTGCTCTTCATTGTTATTGACCTGATTGCTGGAATCCGATGCCTGGTTAGGCTCGTCTTTACGCGTTCCGTGAGAAATAAAGTTCACCACGTCGAGTCGGCTGACTTCGTGTTTGCGCAGCAGGTAGGCCGCCTGTGACTCCTGCTCGCTGAAGATGGCGACCAGGACGTTTGCGCCAGTCACTTCGCTACGTCCGGAAGACTGGACGTGGAATACCGCGCGCTGCAACACGCGCTGGAAGCTGAGCGTCGGCTGCGTGTCGCGCTCCTCTTCACTGGCTGGCAGCACCGGTGTGGTTTGTTCGATGAAGGCTTCGAGTTCCTGACGTAGCGCCACCAGATCCACGGAGCAGGCTTCCAGCGCTTCGCGGGCAGATGGGTTGCTAAGCAGTGCGAGCAGTAAATGCTCGACGGTCATAAACTCATGTCGGTGCTCACGCGCTCTGGCGAAAGCCATGTTTAAACTGAGTTCCAGTTCTTGATTGAGCATAGGCACCTCCCCCAATTTTATGCCTTATCAGGCCTTTTCCAGCGTACACAGCAACGGATGCTCGTTCTCCCTCGCATAGTCGTTCACCATCGCCACTTTGGTTTCCGCCACTTCTGCCGTAAAGATGCCGCAGATGGCTTTGCCTCGATAATGAACGGTAAGCATCAGTTGCGTTGCACGTTCTACATCATAAGAAAAGAACTTTTGTAGCACGTCAATAACAAATTCCATCGGCGTGTAATCATCGTTCATTAACATAACTTTATACATAGATGGCGGTTTTAGCGCGTCACGCACTTTATCTTCCGCCAGCTGGTCAAAATCCAGCCAGTCGTTGGTCTTACCCATTTTGCATAACCACTTTGAATCTACCTCAGATGTTAGATAACAATCATCTATTACTGTCATCCGCGATGTCTGTCACAAACCGTTGCAATAGCGTTAACTGCTTCAAACTTTGGTTGATTATTGTCCCATCTCCAGCGCCAAACGCTTGACGACGTCTTTCGTTTCTCTAAATTGTACAAGCGTGAGATGGCGAGGTTTTGAACAGCCCCCACTCCACCACCGGTTCATTCCATCTTAACTTATAAGATTTACGAAGGATGTCGAAGCATGGAAATGGGTACTGTTAAGTGGTTCAACAACGCCAAAGGGTTTGGCTTCATCTGCCCCGAAGGCGGCGGCGAGGATATCTTCGCTCACTATTCCACCATTCAGATGGATGGTTACAGAACGCTCAAAGCCGGGCAGTCCGTCCGGTTCGATGTACACCAGGGACCAAAAGGCAATCATGCAAGCCTTATCGTACCCATTGAAGCAGAGACGGTTGCATAGCGCTCTGTTTTATTGTGTACATCCCGCAGTCAAAATGCCAGCCCGATCGGCTGGCATTTTTATTTTCGGGTTATTCCCGAGCCAGCGCATCCACCGGATCCAGCCGCGCCGCGTTGCGGGCGGGGAGCCAGCCAAACAAAATGCCGGTGAAGGTCGAACACAAAAATGCGGTAATAATGGCAACCGGCGAGAAGCCAATCTCCCAGCCGGGTAAAAAGAGCTGGAGTGCAAACGCGATTATCATCGAGAGCGCAATGCCCATCGCCCCGCCGACCAGGCACACCAGCACAGCCTCAATCAGAAACTGTTGCAGCACGTCGCTGGCTCTGGCCCCGACCGCCATGCGGATGCCAATCTCCCGGGTACGTTCCGTGACCGACACCAGCATGATATTCATCACCCCGATGCCGCCGACGACCAGCGAGATCACCGCCACCAGCGTGAGGAACAGCTGAAGAGTACGTGTGGTCTTTTCCGCCGTTTTCAAGAGGCCGTCCATGTTCCAGGTGAAGAAATCCTTCTTCCCGTGGCGCAACGTAAGCAACCGCTCAAGCTGCTGTTCGGCCAGCGCGCTGTCGTAGCCCTCCTTCACACGCACGGTGATGGAGTTGAGCCATGACTGCCCCATGATCCGCCCGGAAATCGTTGTGTAGGGCAACCAGACGCGCAGGATCTTGCTGCTGCCAAACATCGACTGTTTCTCTTCCGCCACACCAATGACCGTGGCAGGCATGTTGCCGACCAGGATCACTTCACCGACGACACTGGCTTTATTAGGGAAGAGTTGCCTGCGCGAGTTCGCGTCCAGCACCACCACCTGCGCCCTGCCCGCCAGCTGTTCGGCATTAAAGGTCGCCCCTTCGCTGAAGGTCATGCCGTAGACGTTGAAGTAGTCCCCGCTGACGCCGTTGGCGCTGGCGGCAACGTCAACATTCGCTACCCGCAGACGCAGGTTTTGCGAAACGGCTGGCGTGGCGGAATTTACCCACGGCTGCTTCTGAATCGCTGCCAGATCGTCATACTTTAGCGCCTGCTGATACTGCGGTTCGTCGTCGCCAAAGTCCTTGCCGGGATAGACATCAATGGTATTGGTACCGATGGCGCGAATATCGGCCAGCACCAGCTGCTTGGCGGCGTCGCCCACCACCACAATCGAGACCACGGAAGCAATACCGATGATAATCCCGAGCATGGTCAGCAGGGTGCGCATTTTGTTGGCCGCCATCGCCAGCCAGGCCATGTTCAGCGCTTCACGAAAGCCGCTGGAAAATTGTCCCCAGCCGGTTGAGGCCGGCAGCGCTTCTTTCGGAGCTGCCGCTCTGGACGCACGCGGCGGCGGGTTGCTGACCAGCTCGCCGTCGTGGATCTCAATAATGCGTTCCGCCTGCGCCGCCACCTGCGGATCGTGGGTAACGATGATCACCGTGTGCCCCTGATCGCGAAGCTGGTGGAGGATCGCCATCACCTCTTCACCGGAATGGCTGTCGAGCGCCCCGGTGGGTTCATCCGCGAGGATCACCTGCCCGCCATTCATCAGCGCGCGGGCAATACTCACGCGCTGCTGCTGGCCACCGGACAGCTGCGACGGCTGGTACTCCACGCGTTCAGCCAGCCCGAGACGCGTTAACAGCGTCTTCGCACGCTCAAGACGTTTCTTCCGCTCCACGCCTGCATAGACGGCGGGCACTTCGACGTTTTGCGCCGCGTTCAGGTGTGAGAGCAGGTGGTAACGCTGGAAGATAAAACCAAAATGTTCCCGGCGCAGCTTCGCCAGCGCGTCGCCGTCGAGCGTGGAGACATCCGTCCCGGCCACGCGATAGGTCCCGCTGGTGGGTTTATCCAGGCAGCCGAGAATGTTCATCAGCGTCGATTTACCGGAGCCTGACGCGCCGACAATCGCCACCATCTCGCCCGCTTCCACGCGCAGGGAGATGCCTTTCAGCACCTCCACCGGACCGTCGCCCGACGGATAGCTGCGACGGATATCCTTCAGCTCAAGCAGCGCGGTCATTTCGCGGCTCCGGGCAGGCTTTCACTGACAACCACCTCCTCACCCTCTTCCAGCCCTTTCACCACCACCACATCGGTATCATTACGCGCGCCAATCACCACTTCGCGATCGCGCGTCTCGCCGTTGCGCAGCACTTTCACTTTATAGCGATTGTCCCCGGCGGATTCGCCCAGCGCGGAGAGCGGAATGGTGAGCACGTTCTTCACGCCGGTCAGCTGGATATGCACCTGGGCAGTCATATCCAGACGCAGCACGCCCTGTGGGTTTGGCACTTCAAAACGGGCGTAGTAAAAGATAGCGTCGTTAACCTTTTCCGGCGTCGGCAGAATGTCTTTCAGCACGCCTTCATAGCGCGTCTGCGGGTCGCCAAGCACGGTAAACCAGGCGTTCTGCCCAGGTTTCAGATGGATCACATCCGCCTCGGAAACCTGCGCTTTGACCAGCATAGTGCTCATATCCGCCAGCGTCAGAATGTTAGGCGCCTGCTGGGCGGCAATTACCGTCTGCCCCTGCAGCGTGGTGATCTGGGTGACTTCACCGGCCATCGGCGCAACGATTTGCGTGTAGTCGAGGTTGGTTTTCGCCGTGTCCAGCGAGGCCTGATTGCGTTTGATTTGTGCGTCGATGGTGCCAATCTGCGCCTGCTTGACCGCCAGCTCCGTCGTGGCAGTATCTAAATCCTGCTTCGAAATGGCCTGGGTTTTTGCCAGCGCCTGCTGACGGGTCAGCGTGACCTGGGCCAGATTACGTTCAGCCAGCGCCTGAGCACGCTGGGCGCGCAGCTCCATCAGCGTGGCTTCCACCTCGCGGATCTGGTTCTCGGCCTGTTCAGGATCGATAACACCCAGCAGCTGGCCTTTTTTTACCTTATCACCGATCTCTACCGACAGCGTTTTCAGCTGGCCGCTGACCTGAGCGCCAACGTCAACCTTGCGCAATGCATCAAGCTTGCCCGTCGCCAGGACGTTTTGCTGCAGTTCGCCGGGGCGAACGATCAGTGTCCGGTACTGCGGCACCGGTGCGTTAAGCACCTGCCATAACCAGAATCCACCGACTAAAATCACGACCGCCAGCAGCAGAAATAGCGTTCTGCGTTTTCCCTTGAGGTTCATAAATATTCCAAATAAATGTTCTGGCAATAATAAATGTTGATTCTATCTAAACGACTCCTTAACGAAACCCCTGTTCTCCGAAATCGTCCTAATTTGTTGACGAGATGTTGATATTCCTCTTGTTGAAATAGTGATATTCCAAAAGATTCAGGATTTATCATGTCTTCCATCGTCGATACGCCTTATTCCCCCCTGACGCAGCCTGCCTCCGGCTGGCAGCTTTTCAAAAACCTGGCTTTGGGTAAGCTTACCCCAGGACTGGCATGGCAGAATCCGGCTTATCGGCGCAAGTTCGTGTTACGGTCGCTTGCGGCTCCCGTCACCACCTCTCGCCTGTTGACGCGCCTGGCAAAACAGCCGCGTCTGATGCAGATATTACAAGCTCAGCCGGGGCTGCCCTGCCGGATGCACCGCCCGTGGCTGACGGTGAACATGGAACGTCAGCACGCGCTGGAGTCTCTTAACTGGCACTATCAGATCATGAGCCGCCAGCTTCCGGCGACGCTGCTGCAGGGCTATCTTTCGAAGCAGGGTGCCACGCTGCTGACCTTAACCGGTAAAGATGAACAGCACTTTACCGTTCGCCTGTGTGCTGATGCGTTTATGGATAAAGAGGGAGAAGCCACCCTCGTCTTCTGCGACGATCAAAACACAGTCCTGGCGGAGATAACCTTCACGCTCTGCCCTTTTGCCGGAAAATCGACGCTGTTCATTGGCGGTTTGCAGGGCGCAAAAGCGCATGTTCCCCATGAGCGGATCCAGAAAGCGACGAAGGCCTGTCATGGGCTGTTCCCGAAACGTCTGCTGGTTGAAACCGCCATGACGCTCGGCGCCGCTTTCCCGGTCGAACAGATTGTCGCCGTCAGTAACGACACCCATATTTATCGCAGCTGGCGTTACCGCAAGAAAAAAGAGGGAAAACTGCTGGCTGATTATGACAGCTTCTGGCTCTCCCTCGGCGGTGAAAAGCAGGATAGCGGTAACTTTATGCTGCCGCTTGTCATGCCGCGTAAACCGATGGAAGAGATCGCGAGCAAAAAACGTTCCGAATATCGCCGTCGCTACGAACTGCTGGACAGCCTGATTCAGCAGGTGAATCAGGCGACCCGAGGTTAATCCGCCCTCCCGCGTGCCAGCCACAGTACGCGGGAGAACATCTTCCTCAGCAGAGTGGGCACCGCCTCCACGCCCCGCCTTCCCGCTTCCGTCGCCACTTCAATCGCGAGATCCGGTTTTGACGAACGGTGTATCGCTTTGGCGATCACGCGGCGCATGTTCATCGGAACATCGACCGGCACCATCGCAATGCGGTGGAACACATCGTCAAACCCCTGACGATACATAAAGTGCTCCATGTCCATCGCGGGGAGCATGGTTAAATGGTCGCGCTCTTCTTCCCGTTCATTATTCAGCAGGCTACGCACGGTCGAGGCATACTTTTTACCCGCCTCGTCACCGTCCACCAGCACATGCCATTCAATACCCATCCGGCGGGCAAATTTTATCAGCGGTTTTAATCCCGACTGGGCAAATTCGATCACCTTAATGCCTTCCGCATCAAAATGGTGCCCACACTGGCGCGCCAGTTCGTTGATGACCCAGGTCTCCGTTTCCCCTTCCACCAGCAGCCAACAGCGGGCAAAAAGTGACGACGCGCGATTAAAACGAATATGAAACGCGATGCGCCGCCCGTCTTCGGCATTTAAACCGCCAGGCCCGAGACGGTACGCGGAGACCCGCGAAGACTCGCGCACCAGACGGCAGATATGCTCAACCGGCGTCATGGATAATAGCTCACCAGAATTGGTGGTCGTAATACGCTGGAGCGGCAGCAAATTCAGCAGATGCCAGGCCACCGAGAGCATGATGGGGTGAAGCCGCGTTTCAGGATCTTCCACCAGCAGCAACGGGCGGGCATCCCGGTCAAGACGCACGGTGCCTTTAGCCTGCAAAAGTGTTGAAAACAGCCCCAGCAGAATCACCCGATGGGTACGACCGCCGGGCCGGTCGATCATCCGGTTGATGATGTCGAGATAGCGCCAGCTGCGTTGTTCATCATGAGAGCGACGGCGCATCAGCCGGTGGCGCGACTCCGATGTCCCCTGCTCGGAAAAATAGTGCTCAAGCAGTTGTACCATCGCGGACAACCCCTGGCGAATCTGACCATCGGTCAGGTTTTGCGGACGCGACACCAGCTCACGCGCCAGAAAATCCAGCTCGCGGGCGGTGACTTCCACCTCCGGCATATTCGGTACCGTGCCGTTACGGATACGCCGCATAAAGCGCGCATCACGCAACCGCAATACCGGCGTCAGGCGGGTCAGGTGGCGAGCCAAATCGTCGATGTTGTCCAGTGGGATCGGGTTGGCTTTTTCATCAAGAAACTCGCGCAGGGTCAGGACCCCTTCGTTTTCCGCCATCTCGCCTTCCAGGCGATAGAAAATCCGGTGGAAATCATCGTCACAGGGCACCCAACAGGGTGACAGCGGGCGGAAGCGACGCACGCGGTGACGGCCTGGCTCGGATTCACGGAACGTCAGGATAATATGCAGGTGCTTCTCGCGTCCCGTCACGTCCCCGGGCGGGAACCAGAAATCGTCGTGGACAAAGTGATACAGATCGTCTTCGGGGGATAGCAGTAACGTCAGCGCATCGAGCAGGCTGGACTTACCCCACGCGTTCTCGCCGATCAGGACGTTGTTCTGCTCAAGCTGCAGCGACAGGCGGTTAATACCGCGAAACCCGACAATTTCCACACGTTCGAGAAGCATAAATCCCCCGCGAAATGAACACTTTTTCCTTTAAGTTATCAGCAGTATAGCGGGAGGAATCTTGTCACGACAGCATAACATTCACCCTGACAAGAATTGGTCTATGCTCTATTTACCGCTCATTTGAACAAGGAATGACATCACATTGCCTTAAATCAAATTTATCGAATTTATTTAAGTGGCGAAGGGATGTT
Source organism: Enterobacter sp. ZOR0014 (assembly GCF_000798855.1). Classification (NCBI taxonomy): domain Bacteria; kingdom Pseudomonadati; phylum Pseudomonadota; class Gammaproteobacteria; order Enterobacterales; family Enterobacteriaceae; genus Enterobacter; species Enterobacter sp. ZOR0014. The sequence continues at coordinate 9,282 of NZ_JTLF01000268.1, forward strand.
GTTGGTTTCTAAAATACGGGCTCTTTGAGTCGTCATCCCTTTATGGCGATATATCCCGCCCGCGGGAAAGCGCGCGGAAATTATTTGAGGTGGTTATGTTTAGAAAATTGGCTGCAGAATGTTTTGGTACATTCTGGCTGGTATTTGGTGGCTGCGGTAGCGCCGTTCTGGCAGCAGCGTTCCCGGAATTAGGCATTGGTTTTGTCGGCGTCGCGCTGGCGTTTGGCTTAACCGTATTAACCATGGCCTTCGCCGTGGGGCATATTTCCGGTGGTCATTTTAACCCGGCTGTGACGTTAGGTTTATGGGCGGGCGGTCGTTTCCCTGCTAAAGACGTCATTGGCTACATCGTGGCGCAGGTGGTGGGCGGTATTATTGCGGCTGGCGTTCTGTACGTTATTGCCAGCGGTAAGGCCGGCTTTGACGCGGCCGCCAGCGGCTTCGCCTCAAACGGCTTTGGCGAACACTCGCCGGGCGGTTACTCCATGCTGTCTGCCATCGTGATTGAAATTGTGCTGACCGCGGGCTTCCTGCTGGTGATCCACGGCGCCACCGACAAACACGCGCCTGCTGGCTTTGCCCCGATTGCTATTGGTCTGGCGCTGACGCTTATCCATCTGATTTCAATTCCGGTCACCAACACCTCCGTTAACCCGGCACGCAGTACCGCCGTCGCCATCTTCCAGGGCGGCTGGGCGCTTGAGCAGCTGTGGCTGTTCTGGGTGATGCCAATTATCGGCGGTATTCTGGGCGGCGTGCTGTATCGCACCCTGCTGGAAAAACGCGATTAATCTTTCCCTCCCTCTCCCCGTGGGAGAGGGCCGGGGTGAGGGCAACAGGCCGCACATACAGGCCGGGTAAGGCGTAGCCGCCACCCGGCTTTCTTTTGCCGCTTTACTGAATAGCCTTTATTGGGTAGTGTCTCTGGCGCTCAACAGACACTCAAAAGGACCGGCTGTTCATGTTTTCAGGACTCCTCATTATTCTGCTGCCCCTGATTGCGGGCTACCTTATTCCGCTGTGTCAGGAATCCGCATTACGGCTTATCAACCGTTTTCTCAGCGGGATTGTTTATCTCATTCTTTTCTTTATGGGGATTAGCCTGGCCTTCCTGGATAACCTGTCCGCGAATTTACTCTCCATTTTGCATTATTCAGCCGTCACGGTTACGGTTATTTTGCTGTGCAATATTGCCGCACTGCTGTGGCTGGAACGCACCATTCCCTGGAAAAACCATCACCACCAGGAAAAGCTGCCCTCCCGTATTGCGATGGCACTTGAGTCATTAAAACTCTGCGGCGTCGTGGTGCTCGGTTTTCTTCTGGGTCTCACCGGATGGGCATTTTTACAGCACGCGACAGAAGCCAGTGAATATACCCTGATCTTCCTGCTGTTCCTGATTGGTATCCAGCTGCGAAATAACGGCATGACCCTGAAACAGATTGTCCTCAACCGTCGGGGAATGATTATTGCCGTAATGGTTGTCACCAGCTCAATGGTGGCGGGTGTGATTAATGCTTTTATTCTCGATCTGCCGCTGAAAACCGGCCTGGCAATGGCCTCCGGATTTGGCTGGTACTCCCTTTCCGGTATTCTGCTGACTGAATCATTCGGTCCGGTGATCGGCAGCGCCGCCTTCTTTAACGATCTGGCGCGTGAGCTGATTGCCATTATGCTGATCCCGGGGCTGGTTCGCCGCAGTCGCTCTACCGCACTGGGTCTGTGCGGCGCGACCTCGATGGACTTTACGCTGCCGGTACTTCAGCGCTCAGGCGGGCTGGAAATGGTGCCCGCAGCCATCGTGCACGGCTTTATTTTGAGTTTGCTGGTTCCCATTCTGATGGCGTTCTTCTCTGCCTGATACTTCTTTGGCGGTAGGGTGCCTGCCGCCAAAATTGCGCTAAATCAATCTCCCTCTATTTTGTAGCAGAAAGCGCTTTTCACCGTTCTGGCACAGGCATAACCTTAAACATGTATATCAAATATAACTTTAACAGGTGTGATTATGTTTTGTGTGCAATGTGAACAAACCATCCGTACCCCGGCAGGCAATGGCTGCTCTTACGCGCAGGGTATGTGCGGCAAAACCGCAGAAACATCAGACCTGCAGGACCTGCTGATTGCTGCCCTGCAAGGCCTTTCCGCATGGGCATTCAAAGCCCGCGAATACGACATCGTCGACCACTACGTCAACAGCTTCGCGCCGCGCGCATTCTTCTCTACGCTGACCAACGTTAACTTTGATTCCCCTCGCATTGTCGGCTATGCCCGTGAAGCTATCGCCCTGCGTGAAGCGCTGAAAGCGCAGTGCCTGAACGCTGATGCTAACGCTCGCGTGGACAATCCGATGTCAGAACTCCAGCTGGCGAGTGATGACCTGGGCGACCTCCAGCGTCAGGCGGCAGACTTTACCCCGAATAAAGACAAAGCGGCGATTGGCGAGAACATTCTCGGTCTGCGCCTGCTGTGCCTGTACGGTCTGAAAGGCGCAGCGGCGTATATGGAGCACGCGCACGTTCTCGGTCAGTACGACAACGATATCTACGCGCAGTACCACAAAATCATGGCGTGGCTGGGTACCTGGCCTGCCGATATGAACGCCCTGCTTGAGTGCTCAATGGAAATCGGCCAGATGAACTTCCGCGTGATGAGCATTCTGGATGCCGGTGAAACCAGCACCTACGGCCACCCGACGCCAACGCAGGTCAACGTGAAGGCGACCGAGGGTAAATGTATCCTGATCTCCGGTCATGACCTAAAAGATCTCTACAACCTGCTGAAGCAGACTGAAGGCACTGGCGTCAACGTTTATACTCACGGCGAAATGCTGCCTGCACACGGCTACCCGGAGCTGCGTAAATTCAAACATCTGATCGGTAACTACGGCAGCGGCTGGCAGAACCAGCAGGTGGAGTTCGCCCGCTTCCCTGGCCCTATCGTGATGACCTCTAACTGCATCATCGACCCTACCGTGGGCGCTTATGACGACCGCATCTGGACCCGCAGCATCGTCGGCTGGCCGGGCGTGAGCCACCTCGAAGGCGACGATTTCGGTCCGGTTATTGCCCAGGCGCAGCAAATGGCGGGCTTCCCGTACAGCGAAATTCCGCATCTGATCACCGTCGGCTTCGGCCGTGAAACCCTGCTCGGCGCCGCAGATTCGCTGATCGATCTCGTCAGCCGTGAAAAGCTGCGCCACATCTTCCTCGTCGGCGGCTGCGACGGCGCGCGCGGTGAGCGTAACTACTTCACCGATTTCGCCACCAGCGTACCGGACGATTGCCTGATCCTGACCCTGGCGTGCGGTAAATACCGTTTCAACAAGCTGGACTTCGGCAATATCGAAGGTCTGCCGCGCCTGATCGATGCGGGCCAGTGTAACGATGCTTACTCGGCCATTATTCTGGCGGTTACCCTGGCGGAGAAACTGGGCTGTGGCGTGAACGACCTGCCGCTGTCGCTGGTGCTTTCGTGGTTTGAGCAGAAAGCGATCGTCATCCTGCTGACCCTGCTCTCTCTGGGCGTGACCAACATCGTGACCGGCCCGACCGCGCCAGGCTTCCTGACGCCGGACCTGCTGGCCGTGCTGAACGAAAAATTCGGCCTGCGCTCCGTCACCAACGTTGAAGATGATATGAAGCAGCTGCTGAGCGCGTAAGGAGTTATTCATGACCATGCCAACCTCACAATGTCCGTGGCGGATGCAGGTTCATCACATCCACCAGGAGACGCCGGATGTGTGGACGCTCTCACTGATTTGCCACGATTACTATCCGTACCGTGCCGGTCAGTATGCGCTGGTCAGTGTCCGCCATTCGGCGGACACCCTGCGTGCCTACACGATCTCCTCAACGCCGGGCGTGAGCGAATACATCACGCTTACCATTCGCCGTATTGATGACGGTGCCGGCTCGCAGTGGCTGACCCGTGACGTGAAGCGCGGAGACTATATCTGGCTGTCAGACGCCCAGGGCGATTTCACCTGTGACGACAAGGCGGAAGATAAATTCCTGCTGCTGGCGGCGGGCTGTGGCGTCACGCCGATTATGTCCATGCGCCGCTGGCTGGCGAAAAACCGTCCGCAGGCCGACGTGCAGGTGATCTTTAGCGTTCGCTCTCCGGAAGATGTCATTTTTGCCGAGGAGTGGCGTAATTATCCGGTAACACTGGTGGCAGAACACAATGCGGTCCACGGTTTTGTGCCCGGTCGTCTGAGCCGCGAGCTGCTGCAAAGCGTGCCGGATATCGCGCACCGTACCGTGATGACCTGCGGCCCGGCGCCTTACATGGATATCGTCGAGAAAGAAGTGAAGGCGCTTGGCGTGACCCGCTTCTTCAAGGAGCAATTCTTCACGCCGGTAGCAGAGGCGGCAACCAGCGGGATTCAGTTTACTAAGCTACAGCCTGCGCAGACCTTCTTTGGCCGCGTGGGAACGACTTTGCTGGAGGCACTCGAAAGCAATAAGGTACCGGTAGTGGCCGCCTGCCGTGCGGGCGTATGCGGTTGCTGTAAGACGAAAGTGGTTTCAGGTGAGTACACTGTCACCAGTACCATGACGCTCTCCGACGCGGAAATTGCCGAAGGTTACGTGCTGGCGTGCTCATGCCATCCGCAGGGGGATCTGGTCCTCGCATAATCTGACGCGGTGCCCCCGTTTTTGCCGGGTGGCACTGCGTTTACCCGGCCTACCTTGTAGGGGCTGGACGTCGTAGGCCCGGTAAGCGCTAGCGCCACCGGGCTTTTTTGTCGGGCGGCACATTGTTTACCCGATCGACAACAGCCTCAACGCCACGCCGGTGCTTTCCCCAGCGCAAACCGCCCAGCCCCTAAAAATGCCACCGCCAGCGAGCCAATAAAGAAGTACACCAGGCTTTCAATCGCCCATGCCCCAACCTTATCGAGGGCGAACGTTTCACCCATTCCTACCATAAGCCATGCCACAATCATCGTAAACGCCAGCATCAGCGCGGCCGGTCGCGTAAAGAGGCCGACAATAATCAACATCGGTGCCACCACTTCGCCAATCAACACGCCATAGGCGATAAACCCCGGCAACCCTTTTTCCACCAGCATGCCGCTGATAAAGCCCACGCCGCCGAATAACTTGTGCAAACCGTGAAAGAGCATCAACCCACCGACGGCAAGTCGTAACAAGAGTTTGCCAAGATCGTCGCACGATAGCTTTTCATTAACAGCAATTAACAATGATTTAACCATTTGAAATGATTCCTGTTTTCACCTGACTCAGCACCAGATTATGCCGAATTATCGCGCAAGGAAACCCTGTTAATTGAGGGGTATTGAGCAGGCAATACAGCGACTTTCTTCTAAGCTTGTAAGCGATATCACAAAAAGGAGAAGGACACCCATGAAACAAACCGTGGCTGCATATATAGCGAAAACCCTGGAACAGGCTGGCGTGAAACGTATCTGGGGCGTAACCGGCGATTCCCTGAACGGACTGAGCGACAGCCTTAACAAAATGAAAACCATTGAATGGATGCCGACCCGCCATGAAGAGGTCGCCGCATTTGCCGCGGGAGCCGAAGCGCAGCTCACCGGTGAACTGGCCGTGTGTGCAGGCTCGTGCGGGCCAGGTAACCTGCATCTGATCAACGGTCTGTTTGACTGCCACCGTAACCACGTGCCGGTGCTGGCGATTGCCGCCCATATCCCCTCTTCCGAAATCGGTAGCGGCTATTTTCAGGAGACGCATCCGCAGGAGCTGTTCCGTGAATGCAGCCACTATTGCGAACTGGTTTCATCCCCGGAGCAGATCCCGCAGGTTCTGGCAATCGCCATGCGCAAGGCGGTGCTGAACCGCGGCGTGTCGGTGGTCGTTATCCCGGGTGATGTGGCCCTCAAGGCCGCACCAGAAGGGGCCAGCACCCACTGGTATCACGCCCCGCAGCCTGTGGTGACGCCTGCGGAAGAAGAACTGAAAAAGCTGGCGCAGCTGCTGCGTTACTCCAGCAATATTGCCCTGATGTGCGGTAGCGGCTGCGCGGGCGCGCACAAGGAGCTACTTGAATTCGCGGGTAAACTAAAAGCCCCCGTTGTTCACGCCCTGCGCGGCAAAGAGCACGTCGAGTACGACAACCCTTACGATGTGGGAATGACCGGGCTGATCGGTTTCTCCAGCGGGTTCCACACCATGATGAACGCCGACACGCTGATTTTACTCGGTACCCAGTTCCCTTACCGCGCGTTTTACCCGACGGATGCCAAAATCATTCAGATCGATATCAATCCGGCCAGCATCGGCGCGCACAGCAAGGTAGATATGGCGCTGGTGGGCGATATCAAATCCACCCTGGCCGCCCTGCTGCCGCTGCTCGAGGAGAAAACGGATCGCGCGTTTCTTGATAAAGCCCTCAGTGACTACCGCGATGCCCGTAAGGGGCTGGACGATCTCGCCAAACCGAGCGACAAAGCCATCCACCCGCAGTACCTGGCACAGCAGATCAGTCATTTCGCTGACGACGACGCCATTTTTACCTGCGACGTCGGCACGCCAACCGTCTGGGCAGCACGCTACCTGAAGATGAACGGCAAACGCCGCCTGCTGGGTTCGTTCAACCACGGCTCGATGGCCAACGCCATGCCGCAGGCGCTGGGCGCAAAAGCGACGGCACCGGAACGTCAGGTGGTGGCCATGTGCGGCGACGGCGGGTTTAGCATGCTCATGGGTGATTTTCTCTCCGTGGTACAGATGAAGCTGCCGCTCAAAATCGTGGTCTTCAACAACAGCGTACTGGGCTTTGTGGCGATGGAGATGAAGGCCGGTGGCTATCTGACGGACGGTACCGAACTGCATGACACCAACTTCGCGCGCATTGCCGAGGCGTGCGGCATCACCGGTATTCGCGTGGAAAAAGCGTCTGACGTGGATGAAGCCCTGCAGCGCGCCTTCTCTATCGACGGTCCGGTGCTGGTGGATGTGGTAGTCGCCAAAGAAGAGCTGGCTATTCCACCGCAAATCAAGCTGGAACAGGCGAAAGGTTTTAGCCTCTATATGCTGCGCGCCATCATCAGCGGCCGCGGTGATGAAGTGATCGAACTGGCAAAAACCAACTGGCTCAGGTAAAACATTTCACGTGACCTCTTAAAATAAAGGGATGTGAAATGATTGATTTGCGTAGTGATACCGTTACCCGCCCGAGCCGTGCCATGCTCGAAGAGATGATGGCCGCCCCGGTCGGGGACGACGTCTACGGCGATGACCCGACGGTCAACGCGTTACAGCGCTATGCGGCAGAGCTGAGTGGCAAGGAGGCCGCGCTGTTCCTGCCGACCGGCACGCAGGCGAACCTCGTGGCGCTACTCAGCCACTGCGAGCGCGGCGAAGAGTATATTGTCGGCCAGGGCGCGCATAACTATCTCTACGAAGCCGGCGGTGCGGCGGTGCTCGGCAGCATCCAGCCGCAGCCGATTGACGCCGCGCCGGACGGTACACTCCCGCTCGATAAGGTCGCGGCAAAAATCAAAGCCGACGATATTCATTTCGCCCGCACGAAACTGCTCAGTCTGGAAAATACCCACAACGGAAAAGTGCTGCCGCGCGAGTACCTGAAAGCGGCGTGGAACTTCACCCGCGAGCGCAAGCTCGGCCTGCACGTTGACGGTGCGCGCATTTTTAACGCCGTAGTGGCGTACGGCTGCGAGCTGAAAGAGATTACGCAATATTGCGACTCGTTCACCATTTGCCTCTCCAAAGGGCTGGGTACGCCGGTGGGTTCCCTGCTGGTCGGCAATGCGGATTACATCAAGCGCGCCAACCGCTGGCGTAAGATGACCGGCGGCGGCATGCGCCAGGCGGGTATTCTGGCGGCGGCGGGTCTGTATGCTCTCAAAAATAACGTGGCGCGCCTGAAAGACGATCACGATAACGCCGCATGGATGGCCACACAGCTGCGCGAGATCGGTGCGGACGTGATGCGCCACGACACCAACATGCTGTTCATTCGCGTGGGCGATGAGCATGCCGCTGCGCTGGGCGAATTTATGAAAGCGCGCGGCGTGCTGATCAACGCCTCTCCGGTGGTGCGTCTGGTCATGCACCTCGACGTGAACCGCGAACAGCTGGCAGAGGTGGTGAAACACTGGCAGGCGTTTTTACAGCGCTAAGGAGCCTCACGTGCCGCAACGCATTCTGGTGCTGGGCGCCAGCGGGTATATCGGTCAGCATCTCACCACGGCGTTGAGCCAGCGGGGACATCAGGTGCTGGCAGCGGCACGCAACACCGACCGCCTGCAAAAGCTGGCGTTGCCGGGCGTCACCTGCCACAACGTTGACCTCAACTGGCCGAAGACGCTTCCCGCGCTGCTGGAAGGGGTCGACACGCTTTACTACCTGGTCCACAGCATGGGCGAAGGCGGTGATTTTATCGCCCACGAGCGACAGGTGGCGTTGAACGTCCGCGATGCCCTGCTGCAAACGCCAGTGAAGCAGGTGATTTTTTTAAGTTCGCTCCAGGCGCCTGAGAGCGAGCAGTCCGATCACCTGCGCGCGCGCCAGCTGACGGCGGACACCCTGCGCGGGGCGAATATCCCCGTTACCGAACTGCGCGCAGGGATCATCGTCGGCGCGGGCTCAGCCGCTTTTGAAGTGATGCGCGATATGGTCTACATCCTGCCGGTGCTGACGCCGCC
>NZ_JTLF01000282.1:0-322 GCF_000798855.1 Enterobacter sp. ZOR0014
GAACATTGGTATACAATGCAGGTATTAAAGTATCTAGTGAGAGCTGGCAAGAAAGAGGGTGAAAGCTACGACAAAGACCGTAACAAGGCTTTAGACTATGCAGGAGAACTTGCTAACTTAAGTAACGAGAATAAGCTTACAGAATACACTGCTGACGACATTATGAGCTTTGCACAAGATATAGCTGATGATTTCAAACAATGGAAAGGCGAAGAATAATTGAAAATAAAGTTTATGCTTGACAGTGTGAACTTTTTTTGATATTATAGTCTTATAGAAATTAAGGAGATACAAATGAAAAATACAATGTTAAATTGATGAA
>NZ_JTLF01000408.1:0-271 GCF_000798855.1 Enterobacter sp. ZOR0014
GAACATTGCGTAGCAGTACCAAGCAAAATATTTTCATTCATAAAGTAGCCTGTCAAAAGTTCCGATTTAATAAGGTCAATTTCATCTTTGTTTAAAACGGAATAATCTTTTTTAAGTTCTACAATTTCCGTCTTGTTATCAACTGGTGTCAAACCATTGTAACTCGAACCCTCTTGCATGTTCTTTATTGTTGTTAAGGCTTTTTCTCGATACTCTTGCGTATTATCAATATCAAGAAAGGCATTAATTTTCAACAAGCCACGCAATTTAC
>NZ_JTLF01000353.1:0-11048 GCF_000798855.1 Enterobacter sp. ZOR0014
GAACATTGAAAAGAGTATTTCTCGCAGGTGCCGCACTGCTGTTGAGCACCAGCGCGCTGGCCAACGAGTGCGACAACGCCACCACCCAGCTTGAACTGAACACCTGTAGCGCGCAGCAGTACCAGGCGGCGGATAAGAAGCTCAACGCGACGTATCAGGCCGCTATCAAACGTGCGGCAGCCCCCCAGCGTGACCTGCTAAAAAAAGCGCAGCAGGCGTGGATTACCCTGCGGGATGCAGACTGCACGTTTATCGGTTCGGGTACGGAAGGTGGAAGCATTCAGCCAATGATTGTCAATCAGTGTCTGGCAGAGAAAACCGCGGAGCGAGAAGCGTTTCTGGCCTCGCTGATGCAATGCGAAGAGGGCGATTTAAGCTGCCCTCTCCCGCCGGGAAACTAACGCACGCGGATCCCTTCGATAATCATCCGCTGTACGTTTTCCAGGGTGCTGTGGAAAAACGCTTCATCCTGGAGCGTTTTCCCGGTCACCGCCTCGACCTGGGCCGCAAAGTCAGCGTAATGCTGGGTGGCGGCCCAAATCATAAAGATCAAATGTTGCGGATCGACCGGCGCCAGCTTGCCGCTGGCGACCCAGCCGGCAATAATCGCCGACTTATCGTCCACCAGCTGCTTTAAATCCCCCGTCAGCTCAGCCTGCAATAGCGGCGCGCCCTGCAGCATCTCAAGACAAAACAGGCGCGACGCCTGCGGGTAATCGCGTGACACTTCCAGCTTCAGGCGGATGTACTCTTTGATCGCCACCAGCGGGGCCAGCTCTGCGCGGAACGCTTTCAGGGGCGCCAGCCAGATATCGAGGATCTGCTGCATCACCGCCACATAGAGCGCCTCTTTCGACGGGTAGTAGTAGAGCAGATTAGTTTTGGAAACCCCGGACTGCTCCGCTACCTGCTCCAGCCGCGTGCCGTGAATGCCAAACTGTGAAAACGTCTCCAGCGCCGCGCTGAGAATAGCCTGCTTCTTGGCGCTGACTGCCTGTGACCGTTTACCTGGTGTTTTCACTGCGCCTTGTGTCATTCCCGCTCTCCTTATTCTGCGTTGCCCTCAGCATAGCAAAACCCCCGTCTCGCCACGACATTCTGCACTCCCATCGCGCATGAATGCCTGTTTTCTGTGCAATGTTTTTGACCAGTTAGTCCACTTTTAACCGCATCAATACGCCAACTTTCGATTAACACATTAATAACAAAGTCATTTTCAAAACTGGCACTCCCTTTGCAAAAACGCCAGTACCTGCAACGTAGTGAAGAGAGGTTCGTGATGAAAATTGGCGTATTTGTACCTATCGGCAACAACGGCTGGCTTATCTCGACCACTGCCCCGCAATACATGCCGACCTTTGAGCTGAATAAAGCCATCGTGCAAAAAGCGGAGCACTACCATTTCGACTTTGCGCTTTCGATGATCAAGCTGCGCGGCTTTGGCGGCAAAACCGAATTCTGGGATCACAACCTGGAGTCCTTCACCCTGATGGCAGGACTGGCCGCGGTCACCTCGCGGATTCAGATCTACGCTACCGCCGCCACGCTCACTCTGCCACCGGCGATCGTCGCGCGCATGGCCTCCACCATCGACTCGATCTCAGGAGGACGCTTTGGCGTGAACCTGGTGACCGGCTGGCAAAAGCCGGAGTACGAGCAGATGGGGCTCTGGCCGGGTGACGATTACTTCTCGCGTCGCTACGACTACCTGACCGAATACGTGCAGGTCCTGCGCGATCTCTGGGGCACCGGCAAAAGCGATTTCAAAGGTGACTTCTTCACCATGAACGACTGCCGCGTCAGCCCGCAACCGTCGGTGCCGATGAAGGTGATCTGCGCCGGGCAGAGCGACGCGGGGATGGAATTCTCCGCCAAATACGCCGACTTTAACTTCTGCTTCGGGAAAGGCGTTAACACCCCTGCCGCTTTCGCCCCCACCGCGGCGCGCATGAAAGAGGCTGCCGACAAAACCGGGCGCGACGTGGGCTCCTACGTGCTGTTTATGGTGATTGCCGACGAAACCGACGAGGCCGCACGCGCGAAATGGGAGTGTTACAAGGACGGTGCCGACGAGGAGGCCCTGAGCTGGCTTACCGAGCAGAGCCAGAAAGATACCCGTTCCGGCGCAGACACCAACGTCCGCCAGATGGCTGACCCCACCTCCGCCGTCAATATCAATATGGGCACGCTGGTTGGATCCTATGCCAGCGTTGCCAGAATGCTCGACGAAGTCGCCGCCGTACCCGGCGCAGAGGGCGTTCTGCTGACCTTCGATGATTTCCTCTCCGGTGTGGAAACCTTCGGTGAGCGCATCCAGCCGCTGATGCAATGCCGCGCCCACATTCCTGCCGTCACGAAGGAGGTTGCGTAATGACGACCTTAAACGCTCGCCCGGAAGCCATCACCTTTGCGCCGCAGCAGAGCGCGCTGATCGTGGTGGACATGCAAAACGCCTACGCCAGTAAAGGGGGTTATCTGGATCTGGCGGGGTTCGACGTCTCCGCCACGCAGCCGGTCATTGCGAACATCAACACCGCCGTCAGCGCCGCACGGAAAGCCGGCATGCTCATCGTCTGGTTCCAGAACGGCTGGGACGACCAGTACGTGGAGGCCGGTGGCCCCGGCTCGCCCAACTTCCACAAGTCCAACGCCCTGAAAACGATGCGCAAAAACCCTGAACTGCAGGGCAAGCTGCTGGCAAAAGGCGGCTGGGATTATCAGCTGGTGGACGAGCTGGTCCCGCAGGCAGGTGATATTGTCTTGCCCAAACCGCGCTACAGCGGCTTTTTCAACACCCCGCTCGACAGCCTGCTGCGCAGCCGGGGCATTCGTCACCTGGTCTTTACCGGCATCGCCACCAACGTTTGTGTGGAGTCGACCCTGCGCGACGGCTTTTTTCTTGAGTATTTTGGCGTGGTGCTGGAAGACGCGACCCATCAGGCCGGGCCGGAATTCGCGCAGAAAGCGGCCCTGTTCAATATCGAAACCTTTTTTGGCTGGGTGAGTAACGTCGCAGCGTTCTGCGATGCCCTGAATCCGCCGCTCGCCCGTATCGCCTGAGGAGAACGACGATGCCGAAATCCGTGATTATTCCGCCGGGCACCAGCACACCGATTGCCCCGTTTGTCCCCGGAACGCTCGCCGACGGCGTGGTGTATGTCTCCGGTACGCTGCCGTTTGATAAAGACAACAACGTGGTGTTTATCAACGACCCAAAGGCACAAACCCGCCACGTGCTGGAGACGATCAAAAGCGTGATCGAAACGGCGGGTGGCACGATGGAGGATGTGACCTTCAACAGCATCTTTATCACCGACTGGAAAAACTACGCCGCGATTAACGAGATCTACGCCGAGTTCTTCCCCGGCGATAAGCCGGCCCGGTTCTGTATACAGTGCGGGCTGGTGAAGCCTGACGCGCTGGTTGAAATTGCCACCGTTGCGCACATTGCGAAGTGAGGCAGCCATGAAACTCTCCGTCTCACCGCCCCCGTATGAGGGGGCACCCGTGGTAGTCCTCATTGCCGGTCTCGGCGGCAGCGGCAGCTACTGGCTGCCCCAGCTGGCCGCGCTGGAGCCGGAGTATCAGGTGGTTTGCTATGACCAGCGGGGGACGGGTAATAACCGCGATACCCTGCCGGAAGGCTATAGCCTGGCGCAAATGGCGGACGAACTGGCCATAGCGCTGGCTGAAGTCGGAATTGCCCGCTACTGCGTGGTAGGGCATGCGCTGGGCGCGCTGATCGGGCTACAGCTGGCCCTCGACAGACCTGATGCGCTCACCGCGCTGGTGTGCGTCAACGGCTGGCTAACCCTCAACGCCCATACCCGACGCTGTTTTCAGATCCGCGAGCGTTTGCTGCATTCCGGCGGCGCGCAGGCGTGGGTAGAGGCGCAGCCGCTGTTTCTCTACCCGGCAGACTGGATGGCTGCTCGTGCGCCCCGCCTGGAGGCCGAAGAAGCGCTGGCGCTGGCCCATTTCCAGGGCAAAAGCAACCTGCTGCACAGGCTCAGCGCCCTGAAGAAAGCGGATTTCAGCCGCCACGCCGCGCGTATTCATTGTCCGGTACACCTCATCTGTTCCGCCGACGACATGCTGGTGCCCTCTGTCTGCTCGACTGAGCTACAGGCGGCTCTCCCACGCAGCCACAGCGTGGTCATGCGCCAGGGCGGGCATGCCTGCAACGTCACCGAACCGAACGCCTTTAACACCCTGCTGCTGAACGGGCTTGCCAGCCTGCTGCACAGTCCTGAACCCGCTTTATAAGGAGCTTTAATGAGCGAAGCCATTAATCCTGCGGCGCGCGAAACGCTATTCACCGGCGCCCGTACCCACAACGGCTGGCAGAATCTGCCCGTCAGCGACGAGACGCTGCGCGAAATCTACGACCTGATGAAATGGGGCCCAACTTCCGCCAACTGCTCCCCGGCGCGAATCGTGTTTGTGCGCAGCGCAGAGGGAAAAGAGAAGCTGCGCCCGGCGCTCTCCAGCGGCAATCTGGAAAAAACGCTCACCGCGCCGGTCACGGCGATTGTTGCCTGGGACAGCGAGTTTTATGAGCGCCTGCCGGAACTGTTCCCGCACGGCGATGCCAGAAGCTGGTTTACCACCAGCCCGGCGCTCGCCGAAGAGACGGCATTTCGCAACAGCTCAATGCAGGCTGCTTACCTGATTTTCGCCTGTCGCGCCCTCGGGCTGGACACCGGCCCGATGTCAGGCTTTGACCGACAAAAGGTCGACGAGGCCTTTTTCACCGGCACGCTGCTTAAAAGCAATCTGCTGATCAACATTGGCTATGGTGATACGAACAAACTTTACGGACGCCTGCCGCGTCTGGCGTTCGAAGATGCCTGCGGGCTGGCGTAAGGAGCAATCATGACGACACCGGATAAACAAACCTTTCGCGACGCCATGGCCTGCGTCGGCGCGGCAGTCAACATCATCACCACCGACGGCCCGGCGGGAATGGCGGGATTCACTGCCAGCGCGGTGTGCAGCGTCACGGATTCGCCTCCCACCCTGCTGGTATGCCTGAACCGCGGCGCGTCCGTCTGGCCGACGTTTAGCGAAAACCGCACGCTGTGCGTGAACACCCTGAGCGCCGGACAAGAGCCGCTATCCAACCTGTTTGGCGGCAAAACGCCAATGGAGACGCGCTTTGCCGCCGCCCGCTGGCAAACGGGCGACACGGGGTGTCCGCGTCTGGAGGATGCGCTGGCCTCGTTTGACTGCCGCATCAGCCAGGTGGTGAGCGTCGGTACCCACGACATTCTGTTTTGCGACATTGTTTCGATTGTTCGCCACCCCGCGCCGCAAGGGCTGGTGTGGTTTGACCGCGGCTACCACGCGCTTATGCGACCCGCCTGCTAAGGCGCTTTAAGGAGACAGACCATGTTCGGATTTCCCCACTGGCAGTTGAAATCGACCTCCACAGAAGCAGGCGTGGTCGCGCCTGATGAACGACTCCCGCTCGGACAAACGATGGTGATGGGCGTCCAGCATGCAGTCGCGATGTTTGGTGCGACCGTACTCATGCCGATGCTGATGGGGCTTGATCCCAACCTGTCGATTCTGATGTCGGGTATCGGCACCCTGCTGTTCTTTTTTGTCACCGGTGGGCGCGTGCCCAGCTATCTGGGCTCCAGCGCCGCGTTTGTCGGGGTAGTTATCGCCACAACCGGATTTAACGGCCAGGGGATCAACCCTAACCTGAGCGTGGCGCTCGGCGGCATCATCGCCTGCGGCCTGGTCTATACCCTGATTGGTCTGGTGGTGATGAAGATTGGCACGCGCTGGATCGAACGCATGATGCCTCCCGTGGTGACCGGTGCCGTCGTCATGGCGATTGGCCTGAACCTGGCGCCGATCGCGGTGAAAAGCGTCTCCGGCTCGCCGTTTGAAAGCTGGATGGCGGTGATCACCGTGCTGTGTATCGGCCTGGTGGCGGTGTTTACGCGCGGGATGATCCAGCGTCTGCTGATTCTGGTCGGGCTGATTGTCGCCTCTCTGGTTTACGCTCTGCTGGCGAACGTTTTCGGTCTCGGCAAGCCGGTCGATTTTACCCTGCTCCATCAGGCTGCCTGGTTTGGCCTGCCGCAGGTCACTTCCCCCACCTTTAACACCCAGGCAATGATGCTTATCGCACCGGTGGCGGTGATCCTGGTGGCGGAGAACTTAGGTCACCTGAAGGCGGTCGCGGGAATGACCGGCCGCAGTATGGACCCGTACATGGGCCGTGCGTTTGTCGGTGACGGTCTGGCAACCATGATCTCGGGCTCCGTGGGCGGCAGCGGCGTCACCACCTATGCCGAAAATATCGGCGTGATGGCGGTGACCAAAGTCTACTCGACGCTGGTCTTCGTCGCGGCAGCGGCGATGGCGATACTGCTTGGTTTCTCTCCGAAGTTCGGCGCGCTGATCCACACCATTCCGTCGCCGGTCATCGGCGGGGCATCGATTGTGGTATTTGGGCTGATCGCCGTGGCCGGGGCGCGTATCTGGGTGCAGCATCGGGTCGATCTGAGCCAGAACAGCAACCTGATTATGGTGGCGGTCACGCTGGTGCTGGGCGCGGGCGATTTCGCGCTAACGCTGGGCGGATTTACGATTGGTGGGATCGGCACGGCAACGTTCGGGGCAATTCTGCTTAACGCCCTGCTGAGCCGCCGGATGGGCGCAGCACCGCAGGGTGAGGTGGTGCATCAGGATTCGTAAAATCTTGACGTCGGGTAATAGTCACACCTTACCCGACCATAATCTTGCGTACTATCAAAAGGCAGTACAACGATCACGCCTGCTCAAAGAGTTGTTCGATAGATTTTGTGGGGAAGAAAAGAGAATGGCTGTTTTCACCTGTCAGCGGAATAAAACCCTGCTTCAGATAGAATCGTTTTGCCTGTTCATTGAGAGCATCAACAAAGATTCCGTGTACCCCTACCGCCTGCGATGCCAGATACACAACGCGCATAGCATGTGCGACGAGCGTTGTTCCCCACTCCTTTCCCTGTAGATCTTTATGCACAGCCAGACGCCCCAGCGTCACACTGGGTACGTTGACATAGGGGATCCGACGCTGCTGGGTCTTAGAAGGAAGCATCGCTTTTTCAAAGCAGCTTCCGGACAACGTGTAATAGCCCAGCACACGCGGATGGTCACGATCTTTAAGCAGGTAGCCTCGCAATATCCGTCCCTTGTGCTGACGCACCAGATGTTCCGTCAGGAAGGCATTGAGCGAGGGTTCACCACAATCGAAGCCCCTGAAATCGTAATCACTTCCCTCTGAAAACATTTCGATCGTGAGATTTGCCACGATGCTTCACTCCATGTTTCGAAGACGTTTTGCCGCTCGCTTCAGGCGTTCATTTGGCTCTGGCGGATTGTCGATGGCGTCCATCACCGCATTCCATGATGACTCGTTTAATACGAGACGCCGATGTTGTTCGATGACTTCAGCAGCGCGTTCTGACGCACTGTTCACCATAAACTGGGTGATTGTCTGGTTCGTCATCGCCGCCGCTTCTTCAATCATTGTTTTGTCTTCGTCCGTTAAGCGAAGATCGATACGCTGTTTTTTAAGTGCTGGCATGGTTTACATCACCGTGTACGGTATTTATCCGTACATATCATGGACTAATCCGCTCCGTTTTTCAATCACAACCTTTTTCAGTCGTCAGATCGCTCACCTCAATCCGGCGTTTTCTGAGCTTCAGCTCGCTCACCAGCACCCCGGCGACAATAAATGCCGCACCGACCAGGGCCAGCAGCGGCAAACGCTCTCCGGCGAGGCGACCAAAAATCCCCGCCCATACCGGTTCACCGGTGTAGATCACCGTCGCCCGCGTCGGGGAGACGCTGCGCTGCGCCCAGTTCATGGTGACCTGAATAATGGCGCTGAAGATGCCCAGCCCCAACGCGACCACGATCAGACCGGTAGACATCGGCGGCACGGACTCTCCGGCCGGTACCATCGTCGCAAACGCTACCAGCGACGCCGTGGCGAGCTGGACCACCGTCACGCGCTTGACGTCCACCTTGCCCGCCCAGGCGCTAATCAAAATAATTTCCGCCGCAATGGCAATCGCCCCGACGAGGGTAATGATCTCGCCCGGTCCCAGTGCCAGCAGGTTATTTTCCGGCCCGGCCAGCAAAATCAGGCCGATAAACGCCAGCACGATACCGATGCAGGACATCATCCCCGGCAGCCGTCCCAGGCAAAGCCACTGCAGGAGCGGTACCAGCGGTACATACATGGCGGTGATAAATGCCGATTTGCTGCTGGAGATAGTCTGTAATCCCCATGTCTGCAGGCAGTAGCCCATTGCAATCGCCACCCCGATCGCCACCCCGGCCTTCAGCTCTTTGAGGGTTAGTCCGCGCAGGGATTTTAGCGATACGAGCGCCACGGCTATCGCCGCCGTCGCAAAGCGCAAACCAACAAAAAAGAACGGATCGCTCAGCGTTACCGCGTACTGGACGGCCAGAAACGTCCCGCCCCAGAACATGGTGATGAGAATAAGGATGGCTTCCTGCGGTTTTACGGAGAATTTAAAGCGTGAGACAGACATGCGACACCAGCAAATGAGAACAATTCTGTAGTGTGCGTCGCCTTTGGTTACAGTTCAATGTTGCAGAAATAAAAAAACCGCCGGGAACGCCCGGCGGCAGGGTTCAGCCTGGCGCGTTACTTATTGCTGCCGTGGCTGTTTTTACCCCCTTTCTTGCCAGCCTCTGATGCGCGCTGAGGGTCATTTTTGAAGTTGCCCCCGCTATGCTGGCCACCTTTACGACCTGCTTCTGATGCTCTTTCACGGTCTTCAGCGAAATTACCTGAACCACCACGATGGTTTGCCATCTCTAACCTCCAGAGTGTGAAACATTAGACATCATATTGCATTCAGTAAAAGAGGATTCTTTCACCTCGCGGCATGAGGACAGTGCCTTTATCTGTGCCGCGTGAAACTAAGCTTAGTGGACTAAGGCTGTCCGGCAAGCTGCTGGTAATATCCTGCAACAGGATCTCAGTCTTTCGGGTGAGATAACGCGGCGGAGATTCATAACTCTTTCTTATCATTTCAAAAAACGGAGGCGAGAAAGTTGTTTCATTTTGCTACAGCACACTTCCCCAATCATATTGTTATAAATCAAAGAAATGGTGTTCATTTTTGCAGTCTGGCCGTGATGGCATATCTTTAAATGAACGCAGCGATCCGCTGTCAGAAAACACAAACGAGGAGTGATGCAAAATGGCAAAAGTTCTGGTGCTCTATTATTCCATGTATGGACACATTGAAACCATGGCTCACGCAGTCGCAGAAGGTGCAAACAGGGTGGACGGCGTTGAGGTTGTGGTGAAGCGCGTACCGGAAACCATGCAGGCGGAAGCCTTCGCCAAAGCCGGGGGAAAAACACAGAATGCCCCGGTCGCCACGCCTCAGGAGCTGGCAGATTACGATGCGATTATTTTCGGGACGCCAACCCGTTTCGGCAATATGTCCGGCCAGATGCGCACCTTTCTCGATCAGACGGGCGGGCTATGGGCCTCAGGCGCTTTATACGGCAAACTCGCCAGCGTCTTCAGCTCTACCGGCACCGGTGGCGGTCAGGAGCAGACGATTACCTCAACCTGGACTACCCTTGCTCATCATGGGATGGTGATTGTGCCGATTGGCTACGGCGCGCAGGAACTCTTTGATGTTTCTCAGGTACGTGGCGGTACTCCCTACGGTGCAACCACCATTGCCGGCGGCGATGGTTCCCGACAGCCGAGCGACGAAGAGCTCGCCATCGCCCGTTATCAGGGTGAGCATGTCGCGGGCCTCGCCAAAAAACTGAACGGCTAACTCAACAGGAGGACAAGCATGCCAACTCAGGAATCAAAAGCCCACCGCGTGGGTGAATGGGCAAGTTTACGCAATACCTCTCCGGAGATTGCCGAAGCCATTTTTGAAGTCGCGAAATATGACGAGAAACTGGCAGAGCAGATTTGGGAAGAAGGTAGCGACGAAGTGCTGGTTCGCGCCTTCGAAAAGACGGACAAAGACTCGCTCTTCTGGGGCGAACAGACCATCGAACGTAAAAACGTCTGAACGTTTCCCCCCGCCTTTGCGGGGGGTTATCCTCTATTTTGCCGCGCTGTTCATCACCGCATTAAACTTATCAACCGGGCAGAAGCCGTTAGCATCCACCGGGCAGCCTTTCAGCTCCAGCGTTACACGCTGCGCGGGGGATTCCAGCGACAGCACGCTGGCGTTTCGCAGCTGCTCTGAGCTCTGGTAGACATACTCAATTTTCATCAGTTCCTGGTTAGCGTTTTTGTCATGCCAGCGCTGGAAGACTATTTTGCCGCCAATTGGCGTGCGCTCGTGCTGATCGTGGAGTTGATACGGTTTGAAATCCAGCGCGGTTAGCAGCGACGCAATGTTCGAATCATGCCCTACCAGCAGGGTGATTTTAGGCGCTTTCGCCTGATCGGTGACCAGCGCGTTATCAATATATTTCACCAGCGGTTTGGCCACGTTTTGCGCCACCTCGGTGGAGGTAAACAGCGAGTCCTGATAGCCGTTTTTGAGCTTCGACAGCACACGCCACTGCTGGTCAGTCTTGATCTCACCCCAGGCCACCTGGTCAGCCGGGAAACCTTCGTAATATTGCAGCGTGAACGCATCCACCAGCGAGTTACCCACTTTCAGCGGACCGGACACGCCTGGCTCTTTTTCATAGTCGGCACTGAACGTATCTTTCGCGTCCGCCAGCGAGCAGACTTTTTTCTCTTTGCAGGACGGCGAATCGGCGTAGTTCGTCATCTGCTCCAGCAGCTTATAGCTTTCTGAAAGCTGCATTTTCTGCCGCTCGGTCTCCATCGCCTTCAGCGCTTTTTCGCGGAACTCAGGCGAGTTATCGGTAATGACCGGATTAAAGGTGGGATCCATCGTGCCCATTTTTTCCTGATGATGCACAGGCACATCGCACCCCGGGAACGCGCCGGTAATGAAGAATTGTGCGGTCGCAACGGTACGCTGCAGGCTATTGGCATATGCATAAACATGTTC
>NZ_JTLF01000029.1:0-228 GCF_000798855.1 Enterobacter sp. ZOR0014
AAATCTGAGAGTCTTGCCTTTCTGGAAGAGCGCTTGCGCGAGGATCCTTTTCAGAGGTTAAAGCTTGCGACTGTTGAGATCATTCCCTTTGAACCCAGCATGAAAACAGAACTATTAGAAAATGTGTTTTAACCCCGCAATAAAAAAATCCACGCTCTGGCGTGGATTTTTTTCATTCAAGACGAATCAGACGTTAAACAGGAAGTTCATCACATCGCCATCTTTAAC
>NZ_JTLF01000124.1:0-20026 GCF_000798855.1 Enterobacter sp. ZOR0014
AGCCACGGGATCGGTCAACCGATCCTTAACTGATCGGCATTACTTCCCTCCGTTGGGGTTTTAACGGAAGTCTATCCAGGCGAGTCCGTAATACCCTACGAAGAAAGCACGATCTTTACTGCTTCACCCACACCAGTTGGTCAACCCGGAAGCCCAGACTGCGCGCGGTGTTCAGGTAATCCTGCTTCACCGCATCCGGGATGGTCGGCGTGCGTGACAAAATCCACAGATAATCGCGGTTCGGGCCGCTGACCAGCGCGTACTGGTACTTGTCGTCCAGTTTGATTACGTTATACCCGCCGTAGAACGGACCGAAGAACGACACCTTCAGCGCGGCGGTGGTCGGCTCGCCGGTGAAGTACGCTTTCCCCTCACTTTCATTCCACTTGTTTTTCACCGGATCGTAACCCCGGTTCAGCACGCTGATACCGCCGTCGCTGCGCTTGCCGTAGGTGGCGGTCACCTGCTCCAGACCGCGTTCAAAGCGGTTTTCCAGGCGCGCGACTTCGTACCATTTGCCGAGATAACGGCTGGCTTCAAAATGAGTAATAGGCTGCACGCCTTTCGGCGGCGTAGGGGATTTACAGGCAACCAGGGTCAGCGCAATGGCAACACCGGTCACAACAGGCCATAGCTTCATGAGAATTCCTTTCATTTGCACGGTTGGATGTTAAGTGTAGTGCACCGTTTCGGCGCTTCATCCCGTTCGGGAAAATTCGTAGTATATTGAGAGTATTCCTCCACTCTGGACACGGACATGGCTTACTCCATCGGCGAATTCGCCAGACTCAGCGGCATTACCGCCACCACCCTCCGGGCGTGGCAGCGTCGCTACGGTTTACTCAAGCCACAGCGCACGGAAGGCGGTCACCGCCAGTACAGCGATGAGGACGTCCAGCAGGCGCTGAAAATCCTCGACTGGGTCAAAAAAGGCGTCCCTATCGGCCAGGTCAAACCGCTGCTGGAGCGCCCGACGCTGGGGCGGACCAACAACTGGCAAACCCTGCAGCAGAACATGCTGCAGCGCCTGCAGGACGGCAAAGTCGAATCCCTGCGCCAGATGATTTACGACGCCGGACGCGAGTACCCAAGACCAGAGCTGGTCGCGAACGTGCTGCGTCCGCTGCGCAGCCAGGTCTCGGCTAACGTTGCCGCCGCCATGACCCTGCGCGCGATCCTCGACGGCATCATCATCGCCTACACCTCGTTTTGTCTCGAAGGTGATAAGAAAGCGCCGGGCGACAATATTCTGCTCAGCGGCTGGCATCTCAACGACCCGTGCGAGATCTGGCTCGAAGCCCTAACGCGCACCGGTCAGGGTCACCGGATCGACATCCTGCCGGTTCCCCCTGCCACGCTGGCTCCGGAGATTTTCCCGGAGCGGAAATGGCTTCTGGTCACCAGCGGCAAACTTACCGCCGGACGGAAAAAGCAGCTGGAGCAGTGGCAGCAGCAGGTATCGCTTGAAGTGATTATCCTCTGATCATTTTCTGCTGTGGGAATCTTCACGAAAAGTTGAATATTTTCCCGCGCCGCAGATGCTAACGTTTTCCTGTGACGAATAACTCCACAGGAAAACACCATGAAAAAAACAACCCCTCTGCTGTTCCTGGCCGCCATGGCCTTTGCCCCTGCCGCCTTTAGCGCCCCTGCCGGCACGCTAAGCGTCCACATTCTCGACCAGCAAACCGGGATGCCGCCATCAGACGTGACCGTTACGCTGGAGAAGCAGCAGCAGGACAAATGGACCCCGGTTGCCAGCGGCAAAACCGACCACGACGGACGTATCAAATCGCTCTATCCGCAGGACCAGGACATGCAGCCTGGCGTGTATAAAGTGACCTTTAAAACCGCAGAGTACTTCCACGGCAAAAAGCTGGACACCTTCTTCCCGGAGATCCCGGTGCTGTTTACCGTGACCCGCACCAACGAAAAGCTGCACATCCCGCTTCTGCTGAGTCAGTACGGTTACTCGACCTACAAGGGCAGTTAAGACGCATTGATTCTAAAGGAATAAAAAAAATAGTTCCGCGAATACTTGGACAAATTAGTCATGTTGTGTAAGTTTTAATTATATGAACGGGAGGACCACACCATGACAACGAAACCTGTGCTCGGTATTAGCGGATGTTTGACCGGCTCCGCCGTACGCTTTGACGGCGGACACAAGCGTATGGGCTTCGTTATGGATGAGCTGGCCCAGTGGGTGAATTTCCGCCCCGTCTGCCCGGAAATGGCGATCGGGCTGCCGACGCCTCGCCCGGCCATACGCCTGACGCTGACGGACAGCGGCGAGACGCAGCTCCGTTTCAGCAAGCCGCCTCATGATGACCTCACGCAGAAAATGGTCGAATTTACGGCGGACTATCTGCCAAAAATCGGCGATCTTTCGGGATTTATCGTCTGTGCAAAATCCCCAAGCTGTGGCCTGGAACGCGTGCGGCTGTACGATGAAAACGGCAACCGGGGCCGCAAGGAGGGCGTCGGGCTGTTCACCGCCGCCCTTCTTGAAACCTACCCGTGGCTGCCCGTCGAGGAAGATGGTCGGCTGCACGACCCTGTGCTACGGGAAAACTTTATTGAGCGGGTATTTGCCCTGCACGAGCTAAACACGCTGCGCGCTAAAGGTCTGACGCGACGTGGGCTGCTGGATTTCCACAGCCGCTATAAGTTGCAGCTGCTGGCGCACCATCAGGCGGGCTACCGTGAAATCGGCCCGTTCGTTGCCTCGCTGCACGAGTGGGAAGACCTGGACGCCTTCTTTGTGGCGTACCGGGAAAAGCTGATGACCATCCTGAAAAAACCGGCTTCGCGGAAGAACCACACCAACGTGCTGATGCATATTCAGGGGTATTTCCGCAACCAGCTAAACACCCGCCAGCGCGGTGAGCTGCGCGACGTGATCCTGCACTATCGCAACGGGCAGTTGCCTATTCTCGCCCCGATCACGCTGCTGAAGCACTACCTGGCCGAATATCCTGACCGGTATCTGATGACGCAAAACTACTTTGATCCCTATCCTGATGATTTGGGTCTGCGTCTGGCAGTCAAGTGATCACAAAAATGCGAAGGCCCCATTGACCCGTAGAGGCCCAAAGCAGTACCCCGTTTAGACGACATCCTCACTGTCGTCTCTTTTTTGCATTTAACCTCAAAGACTGTGATTATATACAGGCTTATTCTGCAAAAAGGGGCCTGCCCGTGATCAACACCCTGCACATTCAAAACTACCGCTCCATCCGCGAGATGTCGCTTGAGCTGGAGCAGCTCAACATCGTCTTCGGCCCGAACGGCACCGGGAAATCCAATATTTACAAGGCGATACACCTGATGCACAGCGCCGCCCAGGGGCAGTTCTCCCAGGCGCTGGCGAACGAGGGCGGCATTCTGAAGGTGTTCTGGGCAGGCAAAACCCGCAGCGACCAGCTGCGGCGGATGAACCTGGCGGTGGAAACCGAGACCTACGAATACGAGCTGCAGGTCGGGTTTGTGGAGAGACTGCCCTATCCCTCGCAGTTTCAGCTCGACCCGGTGATCAAAGAGGAGTCCATCTGGCTGAGCGGCCAGCATCGACGCCCGTCGTCACAGCTGATGAAGCGTAAGAATCAGGCGGTGTTTCTGAATAACGTGCATCACGAGAAAGTGACCCACAGCGGCACGCTGTACGAGAACGAATCGGTGTTCGGGCAGCTCGGCGAACCGCATCTTTACCCGGAAGTGTCGCAGATGCGCGAGTCCCTGCGTAACTGGCGCTTTTATCATGAGTTTTCCGTCTCATCCGGCTCGGCGATGCGTGCCCCGCAGGTCGGGTTCCGTTCACCGGTGCTGGCCAGCGACGGTGCCAACCTGGCGGCGGCGTTTCAGACCATCGTGGAGATTGGCGACGAACTGCTCCTGATGCGCATCCTCGACCAGGCCTTCCCCGGCTGCGTGTTTTACAGTGACAACACCGACGGACGTTTTCGCATGATGATGCAGCGCGAGGGGCTGAGCAGGCCGCTGGAACCGGCGGAGTTCTCCGACGGCACCCTGCGCTTTCTGTGCCTGGCGGTGGCGCTGTTAAGCCCGCGCCCACCGGCGTTTATCGCGTTGAACGAACCGGAAAACAGCCTGCATCCGCAGATGCTGCCCGCGCTGGCGAGCTTAATCGCCGAGGCCAGCCGCTACTCGCAGATTTGGCTCACCAGCCACTCGCCGGAGCTGGCGAAGTTGATTGAGAAACAGAGATCCTTTTCGCTGTACCAGCTGTCGATGGCGGAGGGGGAGACGAGGGTGGAGAGGCTGGGGTAGCTCAATCTCTTCATACCCAACTTACCGGGGTGGAACTTCCACGCTAGCTATGCAGACGAAACGTCTTTCGCCACTCCGCAGGACTTACCCCAAAACGCGCCTTAAACTGCTGTCGCCAGGTGACGGCAGAATTAAATCCCACCAGCTCGGCCACGCGTTCAATCGGCATATTTCCGGCTTCAAGCAGGATCTGGCTACGCCGCAGGCGTTCGGCGGTAAGCCAGTCGGCGACGCTCATTCCCGTGGCTTTAATAAAGTGACGGGTCAGCGTGCGGCGGCTCATCGAAACCACCTCCGCCAGCGAGTCCAGGCTATGCGGTTCGGTGATGTGCTGCTGTAGATAGTCGATCAGGCAATTGATACGTGCATCGCGGGTGTCATTCGGAACAGGCTGAGCAATAAACTGCGCCTGACCGCCCTCGCGGTGCGGCGGCACAATCATCCGCCGGGCAATCTGGTTGGCGACCACGCTGCCAAAGCGCTGACGAATGATATACAGGCAGCAGTCCAGCGCAGCCGCGGTTCCGGCAGAGGTGATGATATTGCCGTCATCCACGTAGAGGGCATTGATATCCAACTGGACGTGCGGAAAGAGCGACTGGAACTGATTTTCGAACTCCCAGTGGGTGGCAGCGCGCTTGCCGTCGAGAATGCCCGCATAGCCCAGCACAAACGACCCCAGACACAGCCCGACGATTTCCGCGCCGTTGTCTCTCGCCTGCACCAGGCTGTCGAGCAGCGTCTGAGGCGGGCGTTCGAGGACGTGCTGCCAGTAGGGAACAACGACTATATCGGCCCGACCAATGGCGGTGTAGTCCTGCGTGGCGTTGAGGGCGAACCCGTCTTTTGAGGTGAGGAACCCCGGCGTTTCGGCGCAAATCGTCACGTTAAAGCGCTTTTCGCCGGAGACGGAATCGCCAAACAGAATGCAGGGAACGGAGTAGTGGAACGGGCTGAACCCGTCTACCGCGACAATCGCGACGTTGATTAGCGACATTTGTCTCTCCTTTCCCTTTAACGCACTCAGAATATAACGGTTTCGCCATCCTGGGGAATGGTCACTGCGTCACTCACCTGATTGGCTTCAACGTACTCACGCAGCGCGCTGCGGGTCAGCAGGCAGTGGTTGATGGCTTCCATATGGCTCGCCACTATTTTGGCCTGTGGGAGCAGGAAATGAACGTTGAGCACATCCTCCTGCCCCATAATAATGGGGCCAAAACCAATGACGTGTGCATAGCCTGCGTTCAGTACCACCACGTCCGGCTGGTGCTTTTGCAGATCGGCCGCCACCGCGTCACGCCAGACGGTATCCCCGGCAAGATAAAGCGTCTTCTCATCAGGATGACGCAGCACCACGCCACAGGCCTCGCCCAGACGCTCCGCCAGCTCCGGCACGGCGTAAGCCCGGTCGGTACCGTGTTGGCCGCCGTGGGTTTTAGCAATCTGAATCCCGTCGAAGGTGGTCGCGTCAGTCATGACCGTCAGGTTGATAAACCCCTGGCTGCGCAGCAGCGCGGCATCACGATCGTTTTGCACGTAGATCGGCTTGTCTTTGGCGATCAGCTCTGCCGCGGCGCGATCCCAGTGATCGTCATGGGTATGGGTGACGATCACCGCGTCGGCGTTCAGCAGCGTGTTGACGTCAACAGGGAGTTCGACCGTCGGGTTACGGCGTTCGGCATGTGCCGTGCCGGGAAAGCCCGGATAAGCATCTTTCGGGGCCAGCATCGGGTCGATTAAAAGACGTTTCCCAGCGTAGGTAATCAGCAGGGTGGCGTTGCGAATTTGGGTAATGTTCATGGGCTATCCTCCGGTTGGTGTGATAAGGAGGATAGCCCGACGTCGCAGGTCACGCTGTGGGTTAAAGGGCGATTACCGATGGAATCGGGCCAATTTAAACTCCGCGTTTTCAGGCAGAATTTACCAGCCCGGTACCGCTCCGCCGTTAAAGATCGTCTCAGCCGCTTTCGCCACTTCCGGTGACTGATACGACTGGATAAATTCCTTCACGTTCTCCGCGTCTTTGTTGTCTTCGCGCGCCACCACGATGTTCACGTACGGCGAATTTTTATCTTCTATAAAGACGCTGTCATGCACCGGCGACAGCCCGGTTTGCTGAAGATAGGTGGTGCTGATGATGGCGACATCCACTTTGGGATCGTCCAGCACGCGCGGCAGCTGCGCCCCTTCCAGCTCCATGATGTTCAGATGTTTAGGGTTAGCGGTAATATCCAGCGCCGTCGGCAGCAGGCCGGTGTCTGGCTTCAGGGTAATGAGCTTCTCTTTTTGCAGCAGCAACAGCGCGCGGCCAAGGTTGGTTGGGTCGTTTGGAATGGCAATGGTCGCACCGTTCTTCAGGTCCGAAACGGATTTGATTTTGCGTGAATAACCGGCCATCGGGAACACGAAGGTATTCGCCACGGCAACCAGCTTGTAGCCATGCGCCTTGTTATCTTCTGCAAGGAACGGACGGTGCTGAAAGACATTGGCATCCAGCTCTCCCTGGTTGGTGGCATCGTTAGGCAATAGCGAGCCGCTGAAGCCGACCAGCTCCACGTCCAGGCCATATTTCTCTTTCGCCACCTTTTTGGCGACTTCCGCCACGTCCTGCTCGGCGCCGTTGATGACGCCTACTTTAATGTGTCTGGCATCGCTGCCATTTTGATCGCACCCTGCCAGCAGCAGGCCAGCGAGGACCAGCGCACCCAATCGACGTTTCACGAGACAGTTCCTTTTGCTGAATGTTTCAATGACTATATCGACAACGAGGCGGGGAAATAAAAAACGAAAAAGAATCAATAAGAAGGATAAGTTATATGCGGGTATCGCCGGGTGGCTCTGCGCTTCCCCGGCCCGCAGAATCAGAATTTAAAGCGCTTTCGTCAGGTAATGACGCTGCATACCCGGGTATGGGTAATCCTGCAAAGACATCTGCAGCTGGTAGCCCTGTTTTTCATAGAACGGGCGCGCCTGGAAGCTAACGGTATCCACCAGCGCGTGCTTGCAGCCTTTACGCCTGGCTTCATTTTCCGCCGTGTTGATAAGCTGGCTGCCCACACCGCTGCCCCGTACGGTATCGCTCACCCAGAGATAGTCGATATTCAGCCAGTCGCCTTTACGTACGCCGATTAAGCCGCCCAGCATGACGCCCTTTTCGTCTCGAACGTAAACGCCTATGTCACCGCTAAAGTTCGTCAAATCGAGGAACCGTCCGTTATAGGCTCTCAGACCCACAATTAGCTCTTCTTTTTCCTGCGGCGTGACGGCGTCAGTAATGCTCAAGTGCATATTTTCTCTCCTTGTTTTCTGTGCCGTCTCACTATCGCACACCGGTGGCGTGGAGAAAATTCATACTTTCGACTGGCGTCGCTACACTGAATGTAACGATATATTTCATGGGAAGCATGTGACTTCTAAAGGGGGTTTTGATGAAAGCTGCGCACCTGGTCTGCCTGCTGGTTTGTCTGCTCTTCGCCGCGTTTGTCCATGCTCAGGAAAAGGATGACCCCGCGAAAGAGGCGCAAATAAAGCAGCAGGTCCTTAAAGATATTAAGAAAACCTGTACGCCACAGAGAAAGCAGAGCGATAAAGCCTGGCAGGAGATGATTTTGTCGTCCGAGGCCAATCAGTTGCTGATCAAAAATGCCGTTACCGCCGTCAAGCGCGACAATCTGGATGCTTACTGGGCGGCGATTGGTCAGGTGGACTGTATGGAAGATTATTGAGGGCTGGAAACGTGCTTCTCGCCGGGTGGCGGCTGCGCCTTACCCGGCCTACACAACATTTTTAACGCTTACGCACATCCGGAATAATTAAATCCCCGCGCAGCACATACGAACCCAGCATCTGCGTTTTCTCCGTCAGCCAGCTCACGATACGCGCCGCCATGGCATCCATGGAATATTCAATGGCCGGGATCACCGGAATACCCGGCAGGTGCAGGGATCCAGCAAGGCTGAAGACCATAATGTCTTCCGGCACGGATTTATTAAACGCCTGCAGCTGTGGGATCACTCGCTGGGCTTCTTGCTCGTCCGCCACCAGTAATGCGTTGAAATTCAGCGTGCTGGCGTTGTTAAGCAGCTCCTGTAGCGCAACGGACGAGGAGGTCGCGTCCATAAAGACGAGGTTGCGATTAAAGGGCAGAAAATTTTTCTCCAGCGCATGTTTGTAGCCGAGCAGCACCTGATCGGCAAAACCGCTGCCGTGCGGGTGGATCAGGGCAATCTGGCGACGACCCTGGCTGGTCAGGTAGTTACAGGCGGTTTCAGCGGCAAAGGCGTGATCGAACTGGATGCTATTGGAATTATCGGACTCCATACAGTCCACGAGGATGACGTTGTCCATATCCACGTCCAGCGGGAAACGCGCGCCGATGACGAGGATGTCATCACACAAACCGCAGGAGAGCTCTTCGAGCGCATTCATTACTTCGGCTTTGCTATGCGCGAAGCGCAGCAGCAGGTGTTTTTGATGCTGGCTGAGATGTTTTTCCAGCGCGTACAAATAACCGGTGGTCTGGTTAATATTTTCCTGTGCGCAAATGACGCCGATACATCCCGTCGACTGGCTCAGCAGCGACTGGGCAATCACATTAGGCCGGTAGTTAAGCTCATCCACTGCCTTCAGAACGGCCTGACGGCTGGCTTCCTTTACGCCACGCGACCCACTCAACACTCGCGATACCGTGGCTTTAGATACCCCGGCAAGACGTGATACATCATTGATTGTCGACATCTCTTTCCCCTGACAGGCTTACCTCGCGCCTGCAAATTCCATGACCGCTTCGGCTCATATTATAGCCAGAACGGAGTATATCCGTTTCCGTTTTCCATGGAAACCGATTTTCCGTTTCCACTCAAAATGATGTCAAAACAGCCAAATTATGTGACTTACATCCGGTTAATTAGCCTCATAAGTAAGGGATCTTGATGGTTGTCACACTTCTGTCTTTTATGAATGGAAACCGGTTTCCGTATAATGTCCAATCATTCCCGCAATAACTTTTTACATTTAGAGGATGGTTGTCGATGTTCAAGATTATGCTGTGCTGCTCTGCCGGGATGTCCACCAGCCTGTTGGTCAGCAAAATGGTCGATGTCGCGAAAGAACGTGGTTTGCCGGTGAAAATAGATGCGTACGGTGTTTCCGAATTTGATACGCAGTTTCCGCAATACCAGGTGGTGCTTCTCGGACCACAAGTGAAATACATGTTACAGACACTCTCAGACAAGGCGGCTACGAAAGGCATTCCGGTCCAGCCCATCGACATGATGGACTACGGCATGCAGCGTGGCGATAAAGTACTGGACTATGCTCTGTCGCTCATCGAAGCGGCACACTAAAAGGTGTTCACATGAGTTCGTTATATCAATCCATGGTCGCGGTGATTGAGCAGTCAATTACCCCGCTGGCCGCCAAACTTGGTCAGCAAAAGTATGTGATTGCTATCCGCGACGGCTTTACCGCCGCGCTGCCGTTCATGATCATCGGCTCGTTTATGCTGGTGTTCATCTTCCCGCCGTTTTCGGCGGATACTACCAATAGCTTTGCGCGCGGCTGGCTGGATTTCTCCCAGACTTACCGCGAACAGCTGATGCTGCCGTTTAACCTCAGCATGGGCGTGATGACCTTCTTCATCTCGGTGGGGATTGGGGCGAGCCTGGGGCGCCAGTTTAACCTCGACCCGGTGATGTCCGGCCTGCTGGCATTTATGGCCTTCCTGCTGGTCGCCGCGCCGTATGCCGACGGTAAAATCTCGACCCAGTATCTCTCCGGCCAGGGCATTTTTACCGCGCTGATCACCGCCATCTACGCCACCCGCGTTTATGCGTGGCTGAAGCAGAACAACGTCACCATCCGCCTGCCGAAAGAAGTACCGACCGGCGTGGCGCGTTCGTTTGAGATCCTGATCCCGGTGATGGTGGTGATCGGTACCCTGCACCCGTTGAACCTGTTCATCGAAGCGCAAACCGGGATGATTATCCCGCAGGCGATCATGCACCTGCTGGAGCCGCTGGTCTCTGCCTCCGACTCCCTGCCCGCTATTCTGCTCTCCGTGCTGCTGTGCCAGATCTTCTGGTTCGCCGGTATCCACGGCTCGCTGATTGTCACCGGCATCATGAACCCGTTCTGGATGGCGAACCTCTCGGCAAACCAGGCGGCACTGGCGGCCGGCGCGGCGCTGCCGCACGTATACCTGCAGGGCTTCTGGGATCACTACCTGCTGATTGGCGGCGTAGGCTCCACGTTACCCCTGGCGTTCCTGCTGCTGCGCAGCCGCGTTACCCATCTGCGTACCATCGGCAAAATGGGCGTGGTGCCCAGCTTCTTTAACATCAACGAACCGATTCTGTTTGGCGCGCCGATCATCATGAACCCGATGCTGTTCATTCCGTTCGTGTGCGTTCCGCTGATCAACGCCTGTCTGGCGTATGCGGCAACCAAACTCGGCTGGCTGGCGCAGGTCGTCTCGTTAACCCCGTGGACCACCCCGGCACCGATTGGCGCCTCGTGGGCGGCGAACTGGGCGCTGAGCCCGGTGGTGATGTGCCTTGTGTGTATGGTGATGTCCGCGCTGATGTATCTGCCTTTCCTGCGTGCCTATGAGCGTACGCTGATGAAAAACGAAGAGCAGAAAGCCCAGGCAACCGTCGGTGCTGCCGAAACCGCAAGCAATTAAGTCAAAGAGGAAAGGTCATGAAATACGCATTTCCCGATAACTTCTGGTGGGGCAGCGCAAGCTCCGCTCTCCAGACGGAAGGGGCAAGAGAGGGCGAAACCACGTGGGATTACTGGTTTGCCCGCGAGCCAAACCGTTTTCACAACGGCGTGGGGCCGCAGCAGACCTCCACGTTTTATCAGCACTGGAAAACGGACATTCAGCTGTTAAAGCAGCTGAACCACAACAGCTTTCGTACCTCGATTAGCTGGGCGCGCCTGATCCCTGACGGTATCGGTGAAGTGAACCCGGAAACGGTCGATTTTTATCATCAGGTCATTGATGAGCTGAATGAACAGGGCATCACGCCGTTTATTACCCTGTTCCATTTCGACATGCCGATGGCGATGCAGGCGATCGGTGGCTGGGAAAACCGAGAAGTCGTGGACGCATACGCCCGCTATGCGCAGATTTGCTTCGAGCTGTTTGGCGATCGCGTGCTGCACTGGTTTACCTTCAACGAACCGATCGTCCCGGTGGAAGGCGGCTATCTGTACGACTTCCACTACCCGAACGTGGTGGATTTTCGTCGGGCAGCCACCGTGGCGTATCACACCGTGCTGGCCCACGCAAAGGCGGTTCAGGCCTACCGCGCCGGTCACTACGCGGGGGAAATCGGCATCGTATTAAACCTGACGCCGTCCTATCCGCGCTCGCAAAACCCGGCGGACGTGAAGGCGGCACACATTGCGGATCTGATGTTTAACCGCAGCTTCCTCGACCCGGTCCTGCGCGGCGAATACCCGGCGGACCTGGTTGCGCTGCTGAAGGCATACGATCAGCTGCCTGCCTGTAAGCCGGAAGATAGCGCCCTGATCGCGGAAGGGAAAATCGACCTGCTCGGCGTGAACTACTATCAGCCGCGCCGCGTTAAGTGTCGTGACAGCGCGGTGAACCCGCAGGCGCCGTTTATGCCGGAGTGGTTCTTTGATAACTACGACATGCCGGGCCGCAAGATGAACCCGTACCGCGGCTGGGAAATCTACGCGCCGGGTATTTACGATATTCTGGTTAACCTGCGTGATAATTACGGCAACCCGCGCTGCTTTATTTCGGAAAACGGCATGGGTGTCGAAAATGAACAGCGCTTTATTGAAAATGGCCAGATTAACGATAAATACCGTATCGAGTTTATTTCTGAGCATTTAACGTGGCTGCATAAAGGGATTAGCGAGGGCTGCAATTGTCTTGGCTACCATATGTGGACGTTTATTGATAACTGGTCATGGTGTAATGCGTATAAAAATCGCTACGGGTTTATTCAGCTCGATGTAGAGACGCAGCAGCGCACCATTAAGAAAAGCGGAGAGTGGTTTGCCGCCACCGCCTTAAATAATAGTTTTGAACAAGAGTAATGATGATGATCGCACTAGAAGAAGCCGTAATGGAAATTATCGTCAATGCCGGACAGTCCCGCAGCCTGTGCTTTGAAGCCCTGCACGCGGCGCGTCAGGGCAACATTGACGAGGCCAAAAGTCTGCTGCGCGAAGCCGATGGCTACGCGCGCCAGGCGCACAAGATGCAAACCAAACTGATTGAGCAGGATGCTGGCGAAGGCCGCCAGCCGATGACCTTAATTATGGTTCATGCCCAGGATCATTTAATGAACTCCTTATTAGCGCGTGAATTATCCGAAGAAATTATTCATTTATATCAGAGATAGTCTATGGCGAAATAATTAATGTAATACCTCTGTACCCTAAATAGAGATCCACTTGTTCTGATGATAGCGACATACTCTGTCAGATCGGAGCGGGATGGTTATTGTCTGAATAAAATTAAACTATATTGAGATAACCATGAATACGATTAAAAAACTTCCATTAACCATGGCGGTTATCGCCGCGCTTTGCCCAATTTCTGTACTCGCACAAGAATTTACGCAGGAGCAAATCGACGCCATTGTGGCTAAATCGGTGGACAAAGCGCTGGCCGAGCGGCAGGCCAAAATGGATGCGGCGGTCGCGAAAAAGGCAGACGTGGTGACCGAGCCGCAAAGCGCGGCGCAATCCCCGGATATGGCGATCCCGTTCGGGGTGAAATTTACCGGTTACGCCCGCTACGGCGCGCACTTCCAGGCCGCCGATCAGAAATACGTAGCGGTGGACGGTTCCTACAACGGCGCCTCCGCGATTGGTCGTCTGGGTAACGAGGGCAACGGTGGGGAATTCCAGCTCTCTAAAGCCTTCAAGGGTGATAACGGCGCCATCTGGGACATCAACGTGATGATCGACCACTGGGGCGAC
Source organism: Enterobacter sp. ZOR0014 (assembly GCF_000798855.1). Taxonomy (NCBI): domain Bacteria; kingdom Pseudomonadati; phylum Pseudomonadota; class Gammaproteobacteria; order Enterobacterales; family Enterobacteriaceae; genus Enterobacter; species Enterobacter sp. ZOR0014. The sequence goes on from NZ_JTLF01000124.1 coordinate 13,261, forward strand.
GAAGTTAACCTTAAAAAAGCCTACGCGGGCGTGACCAACATTATGGCCTCCAACCCGAACGCCTATTTCTGGGCGGGTCGTGACTTCCATCAGCGTCCACAGCAGGGCATTAACGATTACTTCTGGATGAACCACGACGGCCAGGGTGCCGGTGTGAAAAACTTCGACATCGGCGGCGTGCAGTTTGACGTCGCTGCCGTGGCGGCAGTGGAATCCTGTAGCCCGGAAGTGATGGAGGATGAAGCCAACCCGTCGCGCATCACCTGTACCGGCGGTTCCGGCACGGGCGACAAAGGCAACTACGCCGCGACGTCAAAAATTCACGGCATGAAGCTCGGCCCGATCGACATGGAGCTGTACGCTAACTACGGCTTTGACTCCAAAGCGGTTGAAAGCGACGAGCGCCTGAACGCCTGGCAGGGCGGCGTGGTGCTGAGCCACACCAACGACAGCGGCGTGAACAAGGTGATCGCGCGTTACTCCGATAATGCGGACAACAGCGTGTTCAACAAAACCGAGGATCTGACCACGGTTTACGCCAGCTTCGAAGGATTATACAAATTCACCCAGGCCACGCAGGTAGAGTACATCCTCGCCTTCCACGACTACGACAACAGTCGTGATAAGACCGACAACCGTAAGAACTACAACGCCATCGTGCGCCCAATGCACTGGTGGAACGACGTTCACTCCACCTGGCTCGAAGCGGGCTGGCAGCACGTTGATTATGACAACGGCGGCGATAACAAGGGCTGGAAGCTGACCCTGTCGCAGAACATGTCTATCGCCATGGGGCCGGAGTTCCGTCCAATGCTGCGCTTCTACGTGACCGGCGGCAAAGTGGATAACGAACGCACCGCCCGCGTGAATAATACCAAAGACGAAACGCTGGACGACTTCAACGTCGGCGCGATGTGGGAGGCGTGGTTCTAGCAAGGTAAACGCAAAACGGCAACGCAACGTTGCCGTTTTTAGTGTTTTCTCCCTCTCCCTGTGGGAGAGGGCTGGGGTGAGGGCATCAGGCCGCACACAACCCGGCTATATCCCATGTTATGCTACAAAAAAATCAACATAGCAGGGGAGAACATGGGTTCCACACGCAAAGGGATGTTAAACGTCCTGATCGCCGCCGTTTTATGGGGAAGTTCAGGGGTTTGCGCGCAGTACATCATGGAGAAAAGCCACATTTCTTCGCCTTATCTGACCATGGTTCGCCTGCTGTTTACCGGCGTGATCCTGCTGACGCTTTCTTTCGTTCACGGCGACAAGATTTTCTCGGTCATCAAGCATCGCAAAGATGCCCTCAGCCTGCTGTTCTTCTCTCTGGTTGGCGCGCTTACCGTGCAGCTCACCTTCCTGCTGACGATTGAAAAATCCAACGCGGCTACCGCCACCGTGCTGCAGTTTCTGTCACCGACCATTATCGTGGCCTGGTTTGCGCTGGCGCGAAAAAAGCGTCCCGGCGTGTTTGTCCTGTCAGCGATTTTTACGTCGTTGATAGGTACTTTCCTGCTGGTGACTCACGGCGACCCGACCTCGCTCTCCATCTCTCCTGCCGCGCTGTTCTTCGGTATCGCCTCGGCCTTTGCCGCCGCGTTTTACACCACGTATCCCTCAACACTTATTGCCCGCTACGGCACGCTGCCGATTGTCGGCTGGAGTATGTTGATTGCCGGGCTCATGCTGACGCCGTTCTACGCCGGACGCGGGACCACCTTTGTGATTGACGGCGGCCTGCTGCTGGCCTTCTTCTACCTGGTGGTAATCGGTACGGCGCTAACATTTAGCCTGTATCTGAAAGGCGCACAGATGATTGGCGGGCCGAAGGCAAGCATTCTGAGCTGCGCTGAGCCGCTGAGCAGCGCATTACTGTCGGTGGTTTTGCTGGGTGTGGCGTTCACCCTGCCGGACTGGCTGGGGACGCTGTTGATTGTGTCGTCGGTGGTGCTGATTTCGATGGATTCGCGTAGAAGGGTTAAGGCATCGGCGTAGCCTGATGTCCCCTCTCCCCATAGGGGAGAGGGGACATTTGGTTTACTTCGCCTTAACCTTCCCGGCCACCAGCAGCGCTGTCAGCAACATCAGCGTACCGGAAATCACCAGCGGCGACGTCAGTCCCAGATGGTCCAGTGCAACGCCGCCCACCGCCGCGCCGCAGGTGTTTGCCAGTTGGATCACGGCCACCTGAATCGACCCGGCTTTCTCCGCCTGATCGGCCAACGAGCGAGTAATCCACGTCGACCAGCCAACCGGCACCAGCGCAAAAGCAAAGCCCCAGATAACCGCAATCGCCGAGGCGACCCACTTATCGCTACCCCACAGCACCAGCACCGTGGCACTCACTGCCAGTACCAGCGGCGCGCCAGCCAGCGCCACTTTCAGGGAACGTTTCAGGAACTGGGACGACAGCGACGTACCGACAAAGCTGGCGATACCAAAGCTCAGCAACACCAGCGTCAGACCATCCACGTCAAAGCCCGCCATGGTCATATACACCGGACGGATGTAGGTGAAGAAGGCAAACTGCCCGGCAAAGGCCATAAAGATGGCGGTCATCCCCGCCAGCACACCCGGACGCTTGAGGAGGCTGAACATATTCTGTTTGTGATGCGCCGCTTCGCCCGGCAGGGACGGCAATGCCTTCCATACCCAGAGAATACAGAGCACGCCCATCACCGCCGCCGCGTTGAAGACGTTACGCCAGCCGATGATCCCGCCGAGGAAGCTGCCCAACGGTGCGGCAATCACCAGCGCGATGGAGACCGCACCGAAGATGACGGACAGCGCTTTCGGCACCGTACGCGCGGGTACCAGGCGCATAGTGAGCGAGGCGGACATCGCCCAGAAACCGCCAAGACCCAGTCCCAGACAGGCGCGCCCCAGCAGCAACAGGGTGAAGTTTTCCGCGAAGGAGACCAGCAGGCAGGAGAGCGTCAGAAGGACGCTGAAAAGAATAACCACTTTGCGGCGGTCAATGGCGCCAATCACCTGCGTAATAAACAGACTGGCGAACATCGCCACAAAGGCGGTCACGGTAACGGACTGCCCCGCCACGCCCTCGGAAATGCCGAGATCCTGCGCCATCGGCGTCAACAGGCTGACCGGCAGAAACTCGACGGTGATCAGGCAGGCAACGCAGAACGCCACGGAGAAAACCGCCGACCAGTTGGGGCGAGAAACCTCTTTGGTCTGCGGTCTGGTCGAGGGCTGGATATGTTCTGTCATGGCGTCACCTGAAGATAAAAACGTGCGGAAAAGTCGCGCAGTTTATCATCAAAAGTGTGACGAATTTAACGTTTAGACAACTTTTGTGGTTTTTAGAGGGAATTAATGCAGGTAAAACACGCCCTCTTCCGGCAGGAAAAGATGGTTATAGCGTAGCTGAAAGGCATTAAGCTCCTGCGGGTCGGGCTCCATCTCGCGCATAAAGCCGAGCGCCAGACGAATTTGCGCATCGGTTATCGGCGCACCCAGGCGGGCTTTACGCAGCAGACGGTGCCACGTATGCAGGTTCTCTTCACTGCCGTCGACAATGCAGACCTGCCAGATCAGCAATACCTGCGCCGCGTTTTGCAGATGCGCCTCGTCCGGGCGTTCAAGATAACGGATAAACTCATTGCCCGGCGTTTTACCGAACTGATCGATCATCGACTCAACCGGCATCGGGGTGATCCCCAGCCGTTCGCTTAAACGTTTGATGGCGCGGCGGGAATCTGAGGTCAGGACGCGAAATCCCACCACAAACACCACGGCAAGCGTTGCCAGCATTATCCAGACCATGCGTTCTCCTCAGACTAGCCGCTTATCATAGCGGGAAACGCAAGGCCTCGACAGCGGGCAAAATGCTATTAGTGTAGTGAAAAGAGGTGGAAAATCATTCTAAAAGCGGATCGCCGCGCTGAAGCCCCTTCAGCAGTGCCTCGTGGAAGCGCGCAGGATCCTGCATCTGCGGCGCATGACCCATATCGTTAAATTCCACCAGCGTCGCGTGCGGAATGCGTTTTGCCGTCTCTTTCCCCAGCACCGCATAGTTGCCGAGCGTCTTGCGGATCTCCGGCGGGGCGAGATCTTTCCCGATGGCGGTGTTGTCCTTCGTGCCGATCATCAATAATACCGGCATCTTCAGGTCGCTAAATTCGTAGATCACCGGCTGGGTGTAAATCATGTCGTAGAGCAGCGCCGAGTTCCAGGCCACGCGCGCTTTACCCGGCCCGTTGTTCAGCCCGGCGAGCATGGTCACCCAACGCTCGTATTCCGGCTTCCACTCCCCAGCGTAGTAGGTGTTTTTCTCGTACTGACGAATACCGTCGGCGCTGACCTTCAGTTCGCGCTGGTACCACTGGTCGACGGTAATATGCGGCACACCGCGCGCTTTCCAGTCTTCCAGCCCAATCGGATTGACCATCACCAACTGCTCTACCTGCTGCGGCCACATCAGCGCGTAGCGCGTCGCCAGCATGCCGCCGGTCGAATGCCCGATAACCGTCACGCGATCGACACCCAGGGATGCGAGCAGCGCATGGGTATTGTCCGCCAGCTGCTGGAAGGTGTACTGATACCGCTCCGGCTTGGTGGATTTACAGAAACCGATCTGGTCGGGTGCCACCACGCGATAACCCCTGGCCGAGAGCGCGCGGATCGTGCCGTCCCAAGTTCCAGCGCAGAAGTTTTTGCCGTGCATCAATACCACGGTGCGACCGTTGGGTTTTTCCGGCTTAACGTCCAGATAAGCCATATCCAGAGACTGGTTTTGTGAGGTAAAGGTAAAGTGTTTTACCGGCCAGCCGTAATCGAAACCTTCCAGCTTTTCGCCGTAGGAAGGGGTATCCGCGGCCATTGCGGGTGACGCCAGCGCCATCAGCAGCGCAAGGCAGGATAATCGTCGGGTTAACATGCGGGCTCTCCATAACAAAACGGTCAAATGCCGCGCAGCGCGGCAGCAAAAATAAACTGTAGAGCATGCAGGGGAGCGGGTCTGTAAAGCGGAGTAAAGGTGGGATGTAAAATATCCTTAAGTCAAGCTCATATGTTATATGCAATTTCAGAAGATGCCGGCCTCATTACAGCTTGCCGACATCACGACCTCATAATCGACAAATAGCCTGTTTGCGGGCGCTTTTCTTAATTTCATAAAACTATTACTCACTCATTATCCTTAAGTTAAGCAAGGCTATAACCTTGTTTAAACTGAATTCAGGATGATGCTATGGATACAATAGAGGAATCTGGTGGGACATATTTCTATCGCGGGAATTCGAATGTAACCCCACAGGAGCTATTTTTGCTGATATTCGCTGAGGGTCTGGCGAACCATTTGGGCGTAACGATAGAGACTGCTGCAACAATCCTTGCAGGTCAGCCTTTAATACCCAAGCGTAAGGTGTTGGGCGCGTCAGGCTCGCGTACAAGTGTTGCCTCCAAACTAGCACGTCGCATATTGAAGGGAGTCCGCTTTCCTGGAGGTATGAGGGTGGAGACCATGATCGGTATGGGTAAAACAAGACAAACAAATAAGGTTGGGGCAGTAGTTGGAAGGGTTGTTCCGTTCGTCGGCTATGCCCAGGCAGTCATTGTATTTACCCTTGTGGCCAAAGAAACCAGAAACAAGTACAACCTGATAGCCCGACCGAAAGATCGGATCGAATGGACATACTTCTAATGTTATTGCCTGATGATCAAGAATTTTTGGATTACATCACTGAAAACTACAGTGAACTGAAACGTCCCGCCCAGAAGGAATGGACCTTCCAGGAGCATTTCAACCTCGTTCCTGAAGATCTTGAGGATATGCTGCTTGACCTTTTCAATCGCTATGGGATTGAGTACAGCAACTTTGTTCTGGACAACTATTTTGAGCCGGAGCTGTTTTGGTTCCAGTTTGGACTTCGAAAGAAGTTTCGGGATCGACAGTATAAGCCGCTAACGCTCGAAATGATTATTGAGTCTGCCAAATCCGGGCACTGGTTATATGATTAAGGGGCGGCTTGCCCCTTACGTTCTTTACGCTGACTGACGCTCGTTCCAGGCATCGCTAAAGATGATGTTCCCGTCGTTATGCTTCCAGGTAATTTTCTCGTAACGTAGTTCAACCGTTTCCATATGGTTTTCGTTAGGGTTATCGCCTGGTGCCATCGCGGGCGAGATAGAAACGACCCTGACGCCTTCGAGCAGCATAGTAAAGTATTCTTCTTCCTGGCCGGAGTAGTTAATCCTGTACCATTTTATCTCAGCAGAGACCAGGCTTTGCCCTGTCGCTACCGCTTTATAGAGATATGGGCTTGAGCAATCGAATTCTTTAATGATTAACATAGGTGAATGTATGCGCGTACCGGTTATTTTGCCGGTGGCGTTATCAGTTGGGATCATGAGGTTATGATGGAACCCCTTTACCTCAATGCTGCATTCTCTGTGCTGAACATCAACTCCGCCTTTGATTAATGCTCCACCGTCATCCTTAAGCCATAAGTAAGCTGGTATAGCCATGTTAATTTTTTCCTTGAGAACGTTGTTATAGTCAAACACCGGGTTGTGTTCTGGCTAGCGGTTGGCTTGAAAACTTAATTCATGTTCTTCTTTTTAGTGCGCCTATCTCCCCCCAGCGTATGCCCGGTGCGGCTATAAAAGTTCAAGCCAGGTCATGTTTACGCCTGGTCGATCTCTTTTTGAGATATTGACCAGGCATTTTTTAACCATATTAAGAAGTTAGATTATGAACGCTCCAGAAAACACCGTATTACAACCGGTCCTCTGGCGACCGACTGCTGGT
>NZ_JTLF01000387.1:0-245 GCF_000798855.1 Enterobacter sp. ZOR0014
GAACATAGGCTCTGCCCTATACTTTGTTTCGTTCATTTCCTCAAGCTCTTTAGATAGCTTTCTGACACCTCTAGCGTAATGTTTACTAGCTTTTTCTTCTGCCCTTAAACTTTTGTAGTTGCTTTTCATATATGAACTTTCTAATATCGTCTTTCTGCTGTTTTTCCTCTTTATCAGACCAACTAACTTTTTGGCCTTTTCGCTTGCCACTTTGATAAACTCGTCTGTTATCATCAGGAAAGCCA
>NZ_JTLF01000292.1:0-205 GCF_000798855.1 Enterobacter sp. ZOR0014
TTCCGATCTGAACATTGGAGGTATTTAATGATATTCTCACAAGTTACATTACAGGTAGAAACGACTGTTAAGAAGAAGAACGGTGCAGAAGCTAATGTTATAAAGCCTATCGTTTTACCAGCAGTTAAACAGAGAATTAGTCAGACAAGGCTTGATGAGTTTTCTATGATTGGGCTAGGTAAAAACGTAAGATACGAGCTTAACG